>RHAY01000181.1 GCA_010031285.1 Methylophilaceae bacterium
ATCCATGCGCAAGCGCTTTTAAATTTTCTTGATTTAATTCAGAGACGCTAAGACCGCCATGAAATTTAAGTGCACGAATAGTAGCCACTAAAACAATAATGTCGGGCTTAATACCTGATTGCCTACATTTAATATCGATGAATTTTTCGGCGCCTAAATCTGCTCCAAACCCAGCTTCTGTGACGACATAATCAGCTAACTTTAATGCTGTTTTTGTGGCCACTACCGAATTACATCCATGCGCAATATTAGCAAATGGCCCACCGTGAATGAAAGCTGGTGTTTTATTTAGTGTTTGAACAACATTAGGTTGAAATGCATCTTTTAATAATGCTGTCATAGCCCCTTCTGCTTTTAAATCTTTAGCATAAACAGATGTTGTATCTTTTCTTTTTGCAACTTCGATCTCACCTAAGCGATATTGAAGATCATCTAATGATTCTGCCAAACAAAAAATCGCCATAACCTCACTTGCTACGGTAATATCAAAACCTGTATTTCGATGATGATGGTCAAGCTTTAAAGACATCGTCTAAATGAAATCTGATCAATATCGATATTTAATTCATTTCCGTGATGAATGTGATTGTCAATTAATGCAGCTAAAAGATTATTGGCCGATGTGATCGCATGAAAATCACCTGTGAAATGTAAATTAATCTTATCCATAGGTGCCACTTGTGCATAGCCCCCTCCTGTTGCACCACCCTTCATACCAAAGACGGGCCCTAAAGAAGGCTCACGAATACATACTGCTGATTTTTTGCCTATTGAAAAAAGTGCGTCAGCTAATCCAATCGTGGTCGTTGTTTTACCCTCACCTGCAGGCGTTGGACTCATCGCTGTCACTAAAATTAATTTAGATGCTTTATTTTCTTTAAGTTGATTAGTAAAAGAAGCTTTTAATTTAGCTTGATAGGCGCCATAGAAATCCAAATCATCCCTTTTGATATGAAGTGATTTAACAATCTCATCGATCGGTTTTAATTGTGCCGCTTGATTAATGTCTAAGTCAGATTTCATGTTACTTTTAATAGTTAAATATCATCTTGTTCTAACATCATTTTCTTGATGGTTTGTTTTGTAAATTGCGGTGTAAAGATTTCAATAAAGTCATACATAAAACCTCTTAAAAATACATCGCGCCTAATACCAAGATAAGTTGT
>RHAY01000182.1 GCA_010031285.1 Methylophilaceae bacterium
TTGAAATGTGTCGTCAGCATAAAATTCGAGATATCACGCTCCTTATCCCATCGAATCGTATCAGTGAATTTAGTCCTACCTTTATGGACGATCTCATTGGACACGATATTAAATTTAATCTCAAATTAGTTCTGATAGATCAAGAAGACATTTATCTTCAGTGGCGAGAGCTTTTGGATCTTACATTACTAGGCTATCAAAAACAGATTGCATCGATTGAAATCGAAATGACAAACTTTAGTCAACAATCACTCCATGCATTCTTAAATATCTGGACAATGACTTTCAACATTGCAAGACTTAAAAAAATTAAAGTGGCGGGTCCTTCGATTCCCGCATTTAGTCCCTTCTTTAATGACATGGTGTTTAAGCTTTTAAAAGATAAATATCAACTCCCTGATATTCATACGATTAATTTAACCAATGAAATGGATAAAGAACCTGAACTTATGTATTCAAATTTCTTGATCCCTAAACTAGGCAAACTTTTTAAATTCAATCTCATTAAAAAATTGGCACTCATCCAAAGAATTGCTGAGAGTTTTAATATCAAAACCATTTACGGTGCCATAGAACTAAAGCGTCATGAAATTACTTCCTATACACTGCGCGCGATTTCTTTACTGATTGCATCAGGACGTCTTACTAAGCTTTATCTACCCTACCGAAATGCAGAAGGGATTCTATTTTTAATGGATCGTATGGAGGGTATGACTTATTTAGGAGCTTTATTTAATGATATGCCCTTTGAAATTCATCACTTTAAAAATGATAAAGAACAAATGCATGCCATATGGGCGCGAGATGATAAGACGTTAAATCCAGAAAGTTTTTATCACATTGAAGATATCTATGCGGCTAGGATTTATGACAGTCATGGGGATATCATCGATCGCACGCAATTCAAAATTACAGATACCCCAATTTACCTCGTATGGCGATCCATGGATCCTATTATCTTTATCGACACACCCAAAGCCTTAGATTTAAATGTCACAAATATCATGGCTCTATCATGAAAATCATGAGGTTCAATTCATCACCAATTCGGTGTAATTAATGAGTGTAAGCTCTATAGTTCACTCAATGCATCTTTGAATGCAGTTGATTAACCCGTTTTAAGGAGAAATACTATGTGGACAACTCCAGCAGCTAC
>RHAY01000183.1 GCA_010031285.1 Methylophilaceae bacterium
GAGTTGTGGTTCCTTATTCAATGCATCTTCTAAAGTAATGCCTAGCTCCATAGGAATTAATTTCGCAATACCATCGACAAAATTAAATGGAAGATCAAGCACACGTCCGACATCTCGAATCACAGCGCGTGCTGCCATCGTACCAAAGGTCACAATTTGAGAAACCGAACCGGCACCATATTTTTGTTTTACATAGTCAATGACACGATCTCGACCCTCTTGGCAGAAGTCGATATCAAAGTCAGGCATCGACACACGATCTGGATTTAAGAAACGTTCAAAAAGAAGTTGATATTGAATAGGATCTAAATCGGTAATCCCTAAACTGTAAGCCACAAGCGACCCCGCACCTGATCCTCGACCAGGTCCTACAGGGACATTATTATTTTTAGCCCAATTGATAAAGTCAGCCACGATTAAGAAGTAGCCTGCAAAACCCATTTGATTAATGATGGAGGTTTCAAAAAGAATACGCTCGTCGTATTCACTTCTAACTTCATTTCTTTTTACCTCATCGGGAAAGAGTTCTTTTAAACGAATCTCTAATCCTTTTTTAGATTCTGAAATTAAAAAGTCTTCGAGCTTTTCTTGATTGGGTGTTGGGAAATCAGGCAAATAATTTTTGCCTAAGGTGAACTCAAAGTTACAGCGCTTTGCGATCTCTACAGAATTTTGTAACGCCTCTGGAATGTCAGAAAATAAAGCTGCCATCTCAATTTCATTTTTAAAATACTGTTCGTGTGAAAATAATTTAGGTCGACGGCTATCCGCCATAATATAACCTTCAGCGATACAGGTTCTTGCTTCATGTGCACGATAATCGTCTTGATCCATGAATTGAATGGGTTGTGTGGCCACCACAGGAATTTCTAAACTTTGTGCGAGGTTTAAAGACTGATCGATAAAGCGTGTTTCATTTTTTTTATCGTCTCCTTCAGCAATTCGCTGAATTTCGATATAGAAACGATTTTTAAAATGAATCGCCCAATCTTTCATAGCATTCATGGCACTATCGGTATGTTCTTGGAGGATCGCTTGGCCCACATCTCCCATAGCGCCTCCTGAAAGAATAATGAGACCTTCGTTCTTTTCAAGCAACCAAGATTTTTTGACTTCGGCTCGACCGCGATATTGATTTTCT
>RHAY01000184.1 GCA_010031285.1 Methylophilaceae bacterium
ACGAGTGAGGCTATGAATATAATTAAAAATTCATCAGTTGCTTTTGCAGTTAGTATTGCAGAGCTTACAATGTATGCAATTCAGGTTCAGGAAGAAACTGCTCGCGGTATTGAGGTATACTTAGTTGTAACTGGTCTTTATTTTATCTCAGCATTTATCGTAAATTTACTTTCTATTTTAATAGAGAAAAGCATTCAAATTCCTCATTTTATTGGAGGAAAAAAATGAATTTAGATTTTAGCTTCTTAACTTTAAAAGTAATTAACAACATTATTTTAACAGGATTAATATTTTCATTTAAAATAACTCTCATAGCCATGGTTCTTGGAATAATCCTTGGAACTTTTATTGCAATGATGAGGCTTTCAAAATTTAAAATACTAAGTTCATTTGCTTTAGCCTATGTGACCATCATTCGATCTATTCCTTTGGTCATGGTTATTCTTTGGGTTTTTTTATTAATTCCATTATTTATTGGTAGAAGTTTAGGAACGGAGTATTCAGCAATCATTACTTTCACTTTATTTGAGGCAGCTTTTTATGCAGAAATTATGCGTGCTGGAATTCAAAGTGTAAAACGAGATCAAGCCAATGCGGGTTATGCTTTAGGTATGAATTATTTTCAATGTATGAGTTATATTGTTTTGCCGCAAGCATTTAGAAATATGCTACCTGTTTTATTAACTCAAACTATTGTTTTATTTCAGGATACTTCCCTTGTTTATGCAATTGGAGCTTTTGATTTATTAAAAGGCTTTAGTATTATCTCTAAAAATTTTAATAGACCCGTTGAGGCTTATATCCTTGCAACTATTGTTTATTTTATAATTTGTTTTAGCTTATCTTATTTAGTTAAAAGAATTCAAAATAGAGTAAGGATATGTAAATATTCATGATCCAAAAACAAATTTATCAAAATTAAGATCACGAGTTGGCATGGTATTTCAACACTTTGAATTATTTCCTCATTTAAGCGTTCAAGAAAATTTAACTTTAGCACAAATAAAAGTTTTAAAGAGAAATAAAACAGAGGCCATTAACTATGGATTAAAATATCTAGATAGAGTTGGACTTACTAATCAGAAAGATAAATTTCCAGGTCAACTATCAGGCGGTCAACAACAACGTGTAGCAATCGCT
>RHAY01000185.1 GCA_010031285.1 Methylophilaceae bacterium
CACGTCGATCAGGTGCTAATTTGCCATATAACGCGACCACCGCTTATCTAAATACCATCCCTACTCACCTCCAGCAACGCCATCCAGGTAACCCTGACATGGAACGTCGTATCCGTGCACTCATTAGATGGAATGCGGTGATGACGGTATTGCGAGCAAATGAAAAATCACCAGGTGTAGGAGGTCATATTGCAAGTTTTCAATCGGCGGCTACTTTATATGACGTAGGCTTTAATCATTTCTTTAGGGCTGCGAACGATAAATTCCAAGGTGACCTTGTATATTTCCAAGGCCACTCATCGCCTGGTGTGTATGCGAGAGCCTACCTTGAGGGACGTATCTCAGAGGAACAACTATCTAATTTCCGTATGGAAACAGGTGGCAAAGGCTTATCAAGCTATCCTCATCCGTGGCTGATGCCTGATTTCTGGCAGTTCCCCACGGTATCGATGGGATTGGGTCCCATCATGGGCATTTACCAAGCACGATTCTTAAAATACTTACACGATCGTGGCATTGCAGATACTTCAGATCGTAAAGTGTGGGTCTTCTGTGGTGACGGTGAGATGGATGAGCCCGAATCATTGGGTGCCATTTCATTAGCCTCACGCGAAAAACTCGACAACCTTATTTTTGTGATCAATTGTAATTTACAACGTCTCGATGGCCCTGTGCGTGGTAACGGCAAAATTATTCAAGAACTTGAATCTGACTTTAGAGGCTCAGGATGGAATGTGATTAAAGTGATTTGGGGTTCTTATTGGGATCCTTTAATCGCGATGGATAAAACAGGACTTCTCAAAAAACGTATGGAAGAATGTGTTGATGGCGAATACCAAAACTTTAAAGCTAAGGGTGGTGCTTACACACGCGAACACTTCTTCGGTAAATATCCAGAACTAAAAGAAATGGTTGCAGCCATGTCAGATCAAGATATCTGGCGTTTAAATCGTGGCGGACATGATCCACACAAAGTCTATGCAGCCTATGCGGCAGCCACATCACACAAAGGCCAACCTTCAGTCGTCTTAGCAAAAACCGTCAAAGGTTATGGCATGGGCGATGCAGGTGAGGGACAAAATATTACGCACCAACAAAAGAGTATGGATATAAGTTCACTCAAAGCGTTCCGTGATCGCT
>RHAY01000186.1 GCA_010031285.1 Methylophilaceae bacterium
CTACGGTTCGTTTATTGCGACGCGCTGCAAACAATGCTGACTCATTCACAAGATTGGCTAAGTCTGCCCCTGAAAAACCGGGCGTGCCTCTCGCAATGATACTAGCCTTCACATCAGGGTCTGCTGGAATTTTTCTCATATGTACTAAAAGAATTTCTTCACGACCTTTAATATCAGGGAGTGACACCATCACCTGACGATCAAAACGTCCTGGACGAAGAAGAGCTTTATCAAGCACATCCGCACGATTAGTGGCTGCAATAACAATCACACCTGAATTTGCTTCAAAGCCATCAAGCTCAACTAAAAGTTGATTAAGTGTTTGTTCGCGCTCATCGTTACCGCCGCCCGTGCCCTGACCACGATGACGACCGACTGCATCAATTTCATCAATAAAGATAATGCAGGGTGCACTTTTTTTAGCTTGTTCAAACATATCGCGAACTCTTGCCGCGCCCACACCTACAAACATTTCGACGAAGTCGGATCCTGAAATCGTAAAGAAAGGAACCTTAGCTTCACCTGCAATTGCACGCGCTAATAATGTTTTACCTGTACCTGGAGGACCCACCATGAGGACACCTCTTGGAATACGACCGCCCAACTTATGGAACTTACCTGGATCTTTTAAGAATTCAACAATCTCTGTCACTTCTTCTTTGGCTTCATCACATCCTGCAACGTCAGCAAATGTCGTTGGGTTGTTCGTTTGATCAAGCTGTCTTGCTTTACTCTTACCGAACGAGAATGGACCGCCACCTTTCGATCCACCTTGCATTTGACGCATAAAGAAAATCCATACACCTACAAGAAGAATCATCGGGAACCATGAAATAAAAATACTCATAAGCACTGATTGCTGTTCTTCAGGCTTAGCTTCAACAATGACATTATTTTTGAGTAAGTCAGATACCAGCCAAGGGTCTGTCGGAGCATAGGTATTAAATTTTTTACCCTCACTCGTCGTGCCTTTAATTTTGTGGTTATCAATTTCAACCTTGGCGATCTTGCCTTCTTTCACCTGTTCCATGAATTGTGAATAGACAAGGGCTGTTTCAGTTTTGGAAGCACCTGAAAACTGATTGAAAATAGTCATAAGAATGAGTGCGATCGCAACCCAGATGGCAATACTTTTTAGT
>RHAY01000187.1 GCA_010031285.1 Methylophilaceae bacterium
TAGGCGTCCTTGATAATGCAATGATTCAGAAATTACCTGAGGCGAAAAGATAATAAAAAGTATGAAAAGATTGGCTTATCATTTAATCAACATCGCTTTAATTTTGGCATTTATTTTTGGAGCCTATTATGTGTACCAGCTCTCACATAAAAAGAAGCCCGAAGATTTATATCGTCTTCAACCGGTGACGATGGGTGATATCGAACAAAATGTGACTGCAAATGGCACGATTAATCCAGTCAGTCTTGTGAATGTTGGTACACAAGTGTCAGGCCGCGTTAAAAAAATCTATGCGGACTATAACGATCAAGTGAAACAAGGTCAGGTGTTATTAGAGTTAGAGGATGAACTCTTTAAAGCACAAATTGCACAGTCCCTAGGTAATGTAAAAAATAATGAAGCTTCTTTAGAATTGGCCAAAGCTAATGAATTAAGAATGCGAAGTTTGTTTGAAAAAGAATATGTTTCCAAACAAGAGCTCGATCAGTCGATACAAGCTTTAAAATCAGCCGAAGCACAATTAAGTACAACAAAAGCGCAACTCAAACGTGATCAAACTAATTATAGCTACTCCATAATTAAATCACCTGTATCAGGCGTCGTGGTTGATCGTGTAGTTGATGTTGGACAAACAGTCGCTGCGAGCTTACAAACACCAACCCTATTTAAGATCGCACAAGATTTATCGAAGATGCAAATTAATACGAGTTTTGCAGAGGCGGATATTGGACGTATTCAAGTCAATCAAATGGCTAAATTTAATGTGGACGCATTCCCTAATAAAAATTTTGAGGGCGTCGTGAAACAGATTCGTTTAAATCCAACCAATACGGCGAATGTAGTCACCTATGACGTGGTGATTTCAGTCGATAATCCAGAGCAACTCCTATTGCCGGGTATGACAGCCTACGTCAATATTAATTTTGCGAAGCACGACAATGTTCTATTGGTTCCAAACGCAGCATTGCGTTATCGACCTAAAAATGAAGAACTTAATTTGGCTATGAAAAAAGATAAAAAACCGGATGACAATATATCTAAAACTAAGACTGATGATTTAGGTTCTGGAAAAATTTATGTGTTACGAAATAATAAGCCTGAAATGATTCGCGTCAAAACAAGTATTACCAATGGTAAAT
>RHAY01000188.1 GCA_010031285.1 Methylophilaceae bacterium
AGCGGAAGTTAAAGAAGGCACCATCACCGATCTTTATATTAAAAAACGCTAAAGCGTTTTTAAATTATTCGCTAGAACAAAAAGTCCATCGAGCACTAAGTCTTTTTTGATAGTTGTGTACCTCTTTAAATCTTCTGTTAAGTGCTGATAAATAAATTCAGCATCCCCTCCACTCAAAATAATATGCACATCGCTAGACTTTGATAATGCTAATTCAACGAAAGATTTAAGATTACCTAATACACTTAAAATAAATCCTGATTGAATGGCATTGGCTGTATTGATGGCTGGTATTTGAAATTTACCATCATCATTTATTAATTGGGCAGTATTTTGCGATAAAGTATTTTTTGTAAGATGAAGTCCTGGGAGAATCACGCCACCTTCAAATGTATATTGATGTTCTTTTTTATCAAAGCTTAAATAATCAATCGTCACCGCAGTGCCAACCGAGACAATCAATGAAGCCTTTTGAATGCTTTCGCATACGCTTAATGCAGATAGCCAACGATCAACACCCAGTGATGAGATATCTTGATAGCCATTTAAAAGATGTTTCCATTTTTTATGTGGTTTCACAAATTCAACGGGGCATGAAAATTTTTTAAGTTTAATTTTTAATATCGCTTCTTTTTCAAAGCCAGCGACATTTGAAACTAATATTTTATGAATCTTCTCACTAAACTGAAAATAATCCTGATCAATATCTTCTGTTAAAAAAGAATCTTCTTGGTAGATTTTTTTTTGGTCACGAAGCATCCATTTTGTTTTGGTGTTACCAATGTCAATCAGTAGAAACATTTTTATACTTTTCTTAATGTAATTTCACCAGATGAGAATGTTTCAATACCACCCGATGGTGTTTCAATGATAAGTGCACCATCATCGGTGACACCTTGCGCTAAACCTGTCACAGATCTTCCATCTCCAAGAGATATAGTGACAATGTGATACTGGTAAACATGATAGCTCATCCACTCTTCTTTTAAAGATGCAAATTTCGACATATTAAATTGACCTAATACATCCGCCAAATCTTTTAAAATCTGACCCAATAATAAATTAGGATCGATATCATCAACACTCACACTTTTCAAATCAATCGCTGGCTGATCAATTTGATTTAAACTTTTTTTAGA
>RHAY01000189.1 GCA_010031285.1 Methylophilaceae bacterium
ACACTATTAGCCACACTCTCAACTGGAGCTGTACAAGTAATATCACCTACCGTTCTATAGCGCACCATGATTTCTTCAACAATTTCATTATCTTTTTTAGGTGTGAGGGGAGTGATAGGTACAATGGCACCTCCACGTCTCACAATAGGACGCTTATGTGCAAAGTAAATACTAGGTAAGCCTAATTTTTCACGCTCTATATATTGCCACACGTCCATTTCAGTCCAATTAGAAATAGGGAAGGCACGAATATTTTCACCTTTATGTACTTTAGCGTTATACAAATTCCACAATTCAGGCCTTTGGTTTTTAGGATCCCATTGACCAAATTCATCTCTAAAGCTCATGATGCGCTCTTTAGCCCGTGCTTTTTCTTCATCACGTCTCGCACCACCAATACAACAATCAAACTCAAATTCAGCAATAGCTTCTAGGAGCGTCACAGATTGATGTTTATTACGTGGTTCATCTGGTGTTTTTAAAACAACCGTACCACGTTTCATAGAATCTTCAACAGAACGTACAATGAGTCTTTCGTTAAGCTCTTTAGCGCGAAGGTCTCTAAATTGAATGACTTCATCATAGTTGTGCCCCGTATCAATATGAAGAAGCGGAAAAGGAAAGCGCCCAGGCCTAAAAGCCTTTTCGGCTAATCTTAATAAACAAAGCGAGTCTTTGCCGCCTGAGAAAAGTAAAACTGGATTACTACATTGACCAGCGACTTCTCGCAAGATATGTATAGCTTCAGATTCAAGCCAATCGAGATGTGTTAAATTTGAAAGGGTTTTCATATTATTTTACGTGTAGTCCGCATTCTTTGTTTTGAGGATCTTCCCACCACCAGCGCCCAGCTCTAATATCTTCTCCTGCAGAAATTGCACGTGTACAAGGTGCACAGCCGATGCTTGGATAAAATTGATCATGAAGTGCGTTATAAGGTACATCATGCATTTTAATATAAGCCCAAATTTCAACTTCACTCCATGAGCTTAAGGGATTTAACTTTTGAGATTGATGAGCCTCATCAAATTCTTCTTCTTTCAAAGCTAATCTTGTTTGTGATTGCTCTTGTCTCATACCTGTGATCCAAGCTTTTTTATTTTTTAAAGCAC
>RHAY01000190.1 GCA_010031285.1 Methylophilaceae bacterium
GGTTCAACGGTAGCAAAGGCTACGGTTTTATTGAGAGAGATGATAAACAAAAGGACGTATTTGTTCATATGTCAGCTGTTAAAGATGCAGGAATTGATTATCTAGACGAAGGAGATGTTCTTACATTTGATATCGAAGATGGAAAAAAAGGTCCATCAGCTGTAAATTTAAAAAAAGTTTAATATCTAGATTTTTTTGATGGAGGAGGCTCACCCATGGGTATTCATTATGATTACAAGTCTAAACGTGGAGAAAGAGCCATGCTTAAAGAAGCAAAGAGAAAAGAGCGTCTTGCTTTAAGAAAAGCTAAAAGAGCCTCAACCATACCCGCAAAAGAACCTGAACAAGAAATGCACGATATTAATAAGCCTATTACTTTGGATGATTTAACTAATCCAAATAAATAGTTCGAAATTAATTTTGATGATTAATAATCAAAAAGATTTAAAAAAAGAACGTCTTTCAGAAGCCCTTAGAGAAAATTTAAAAAAACGAAAAGAGTTTTTAAAAAAAATTAAAGAAAAAAAAGCATGAGCGTTTTATCTGATCATTGGATAAAAAAAATGTCCTTAGAAAAAAAAATGATTAGTCCATTTGTTCAAAAACAACAGAGAAAAAATAAAATTTCTTATGGACTTTCGTCTTATGGTTATGATGCAAGGGTTTCTAATGAGTTTAAGATATTTACAAATATAGATTCAGCATTTGTAGATCCTAAAAAATTCTCAAAAAATAGTTTTGTGACAAGAAAAACTGATGTTTGTATAATACCTCCAAATTCATTTGCACTAGCTAGAACAGTTGAATATTTCAAGATTCCAAGAGATGTTTTGGTAATTTGTCTTGGAAAAAGTACTTATGCAAGATGTGGAATAATTGTTAACGTCACTCCTTTAGAGCCAGAGTGGGAAGGACATGTAACACTTGAGTTTTCAAATACAACTACACTACCAGCAAAAATTTACGCTAATGAAGGAGCTTGTCAGTTCATTTTTTTAAAAGGCGATCAAGAACCAGAAACTTCATATGCTGATAAAAAAGGAAAATATATGAAGCAAAAAGGTGTTACACTTCCAAAAATTTAAATATGCAAAAACTATTAATTAAGGGA
>RHAY01000020.1 GCA_010031285.1 Methylophilaceae bacterium
GATATTAGACGTTAAATCTAAAATGCATAACATCGCCATCTTTAACGATGTATTCCTTGCCTTCTAAACGCATTTTCCCAGCTTCTTTAGATTTTTGTTCGCCGTTGTAAGCAATGAAATCATCGTAAGAAATAACCTCAGCTCGAATGAAACCCTTTTCAAAGTCTGTATGAATTACACCGGCAGCTTCAGGCGCAGTCGCACCTTTTTTTACAGTCCACGCTCTTACTTCTTTCACACCTGCAGTGAAGTATGTTTGTAAGCCAAGGAGAGTATAAGCAGACCTAATTACTCTATTAAGACCTGGTTCTTCTAACCCTAACTCACTTAAAAATATCGCCTTATCATCATCTTCTAAATCAGCAATCTCTTCAGCCAAAATAAGTTCTGTATTGATGACCTCAATATCAGAAAGAGGATCTACCTTGCCAGAAACGTGAACAATATTGTCATCTTGAAAGCATCGAACGACATGGACAATAGCGTCAGTTTCTCTAATATTTGCTAAAAATTTATTACCAAGACCTTCACCTTTTGATGCACCGGCAACAAGACCTGCGATGTCAACAAATTCAACTATAGCTGGTTGCGTTTTTTCTGGGTTAACAATAGCTATAAGTTTTTCAATTCTAGGATCTGGCACCTCTACAATTCCAATATTGGGTTCTATGGTACAGAAAGGGTAGTTTTCTGCAGCGATACTTGCCTTAGTAATTGCATTGAATAGCGTTGATTTTCCAACGTTAGGTAATCCAACAATTCCACATTTCATAATTTATTTTTCTTTATTTATTGGTATGAAGATTGAGCATTGCTTTTTCAAATTGACCTGATGCAATTTCATTAAAAAGACGACTGCTTATTTCTATAGATTCATCAATGAGATCTCTCTCTTTGGATGAAGGATTTTTTAATACGTAATCAACAACTAAATGTTTTTCACCTGGGTGCCCAATACCAATCTTTAAGCGCCAAAAGTCTTGAGATCCAATAGAGGTAAATATACTTTTAAGGCCATTATGTCCTCCATGGCTGCCGCCAAATTTCAGTTTGGCTTGTCCAATATTTATATCAAGATCGTCATGAACAACCAGAATTTCGTTTGGATTTATTTTGTAAAACTTTGTAATTGCTGCAAGCGCTTTGCCACTTTCATTCATAAATGTATTGGGTTTTGCAAAATAAAATTCTTCTGTATTCGAAGACTTTCCAAAACTTGAGAAAAATTTATCAATATTTTGTAAGTTGATATTCTGTTGATGAGCGACAAGATCAATCCACCAAAAACCTGCATTGTGTCTGGTGTCAGAATATTTTTCGCCAGGATTTCCTAGGCCTATAAATAATTTAATTTGGCTCATATGAAAAAATAAGGCGCACTTTTTTAAATTAAGTGCGCCTTGTTCATATCAAAGCTAGATTATTTAGCTTTTTCTGATTTAGCATCTTCAGCCGGAGCTGCATCTGCTGCCTTAGCGCCCTCAGCTGCTGGGGCAGCTGCATCAGCAGCACTTTCTGCTGGCTTAGCTTCAACTTCCTCGACTACAGCTCTTGGTTTAGCAACAGAAGTTACTGCTGCATCATTACCATGAGTGAGCTGAACGAATTCAACACCCTCAGGCATCTTAATTTCTGATAAATGAATCGATTGACCAATATCAAGTGTTGCCAAATCGACTTCAATAAACTCAGGAAGATTTTTTGGTAAACAAGAGATATTTGCTTCAGTCATGATATGCGAAACAATTCCGCCGTTAAGTTTTACACCTGGAGAAACTTCAGCATTAATAAAGTGGAATGGCACTTTAACGTGAATTTTTTCGTTTTCATTCACACGTTGAAAATCAATATGCTGAATTGTATTTCTTACAGGATGCATTTGATAATCTCTTAATAGGACAGACTCTTTATTGCCTTCTAAATTTAGCGTTAAGATTGATGCATGAAATGCTTCATGTCTAAATTGCAAAAATAAAGATTTTTGTTCAAGGTCAAGAGATATGGGCTCTTTGCCACCACCATATAAAATTCCAGGAACACTTCCAGCGTGGCGAAGACGGCGGCTCGCACCCGTACCTTTCACATCACGTTTTGTTGCATTAATTTCAATTTTCATTTGTTACTCCTTATTTAAATCTGCATTCCGCGACCAGACTGCAGCAGTTTATTGGCCAACATGACCAAATGCATTACTCCATAAAAAGAGAACTTACGGAGTCACCTTGGCTTATGCGACGAATCGTTTCAGCCAAAAGCTCAGCAACACTAAGTTGCCTAATTTTTTTACATGCCATTGCCGCTTTGCTTAGCGGAATAGTATTTGTTACAACCAATTCATCTAATTCAGATTCGGTAATAATTTTTGTTGCTTCCCCTGAAAGAATAGGGTGTGTTGCATAAGCCACTACTTTAATGGCGCCATTCTTTTTTAAAGCAGTTGCAGCTTCACATAGTGTATTTGCAGTATCAACCATGTCATCAATAATGATGCAGGTTCTGTTTTCTACTTCACCGATAATGTTCATTACTTTAGACACGTTTGGTTTCGGCCGACGTTTATCAATAATTGCAAGATCGGAGCCTAATTGTTTAGCACACGCTCTAGCTCTTACAACACCACCGACATCAGGGGACACCACCACGAGATTTTTATGATTTTGTTCAAGCAAATCTTTGAGAAGAACCGGTGTTGCATAGATATTGTCTACAGGAATATCAAAGAATCCTTGAATCTGGTCGGAATGTAGATCCATAGTAAGGAGTCTATTTACACCAACACTCGTAAGCATATTCGCTACAACTTTTGCAGTAATTGCAACACGCGCTGATCTTGGTCTTCTGTCTTGTCTTGAGTAGCCAAGATAAGGAATTGCCGCGGTAATTCTTGAAGCGGATGATCTTCTTAAGGCATCTACAATCACCATAACTTCCATTAAGTTATCGTTAGTAGGATGACTTGTGGATTGAAGAACAAAAACATCTCTTCCGCGGACATTTTCAAGAAGTTCAACCATAACTTCGCCATCACTAAAACGACCTACATCGGCTCGCCCAAGATGAATGCCGAGGTTCTCAGCCACTTGCTCAGCAAGCAGAGGGTTGGCGTTCCCAGTAAATATCATGACGCTATTATTGTCCAAAATCTCGGTCCTAGTTATGAGCGGTCTATTTAAAAATGGCAGGGGAGGAAGGATTCGAACCTTCGCATGCTGGAATCAAAATCCAGTGCCTTAACCAGCTTGGCGACTCCCCTATAGTTATTCTGTTCCCAGCATTAAATTCAAATGCGGGTGGCTATTTAATCCTCTTACTATGAAGCCTAGTGTATCCTGAGGCTTTTTTTCTAAAATTTCTTTACCTTCAGCTATCGAACCTAAAGGCATGAAGATACATGATCCTGAGCCTGTCATTTTTGCGTGGCCAAACTGGCTTAACCAGTCAAAAACAAGAGAAATGCCTTTAAATTTTTTTAAGACCCCTTTTTCTAAGTCATTGGCCAAATTTTTGAGGTCCAATTCGTCGGAAAAGCCTGCTATTTTCAATGGAATCCGGTCTTTTGTCAATTCAAGTGATTCAAAAACCGCTTTCGTAGAAACCTTTTCATTGGGTGCTAAAACGAGGTAATCTTCTGTCGGATTTGAAAAGGGGGTAAGTTTTTCGCCTATCCCTTCAGCCCAAGCATTTTGGCCAAAAATAAAGAAAGGGATATCAGCCCCCAATTTAAGAGCTAATTCTTGGAGTTCTTTTTGACTGAGTTGGCAATGCCAAAGGTTATTTAAGGCAATAAGAATCGTTGCTGCGTCCGAGCTTCCACCGCCAAGACCAGCCTCCATTGGAATATTTTTTTTAATAAAAATTTCTGCCCCAGACTGATTTTCAGCAAAAGGCTTTAGTATTTGAGCGGCTTTAATAGCTAAATCATCATTTTCTTGAATCGTTGGATGGTCGGAAACGCGACGAATATTCCCAGATGTATTTGCTTTAATAAAAATATGGTCATAAAGATTAATAAGTTGAAAAACTGTTTGTATGTTGTGATAGCCATCAGCGCGCTTATTAATGACATGAAGGAATAGATTTAATTTAGCTGGCGCTAAAAATTCCTTGAATCCAATATCTCTGAGTTCATTTGCCTGCAATGTTAATAATCTCTTCAACAATAAAATTAAGACTAAAAGTACCTTGTGTTATTGATATTTTGGATGGAATAGTAAGCTTATCTTGAGTTTTAAATGCATGAATTACAATATCCCATTCATCGTTATAAAAATGTGTAGTGCGATTAAATTGATTATCTTCTTTGTGTAAATTTTTAATCCGTTCAACATGATTTGTAATGAGGTGTCTAAACAAATCCGGTGATATATTTTTCCCGAATAAGCCATTTACATATTGATCAAATTCAACACCAGATAAAATTTTCCCATTAGCATCAATGATCTTTTTTTCTTTAGTGGAATATATTATTTTTGCGATTTGATTATTAAAAGGGGAAAAGATATCAATTTCATCCTGATTATTTTTGTAACGCCAAATAAGCCGTCCTGATCCACCTTTAGACTCAATCGAGTAAGCAAATTTAGCTTTTATAGAGAATTCTTCAATAAAACGATTTTCATCGATCGCTTGAGATGTTTCAATGGATGGGACGTGAGATTTAAAAACCTCAAATGGATCTTGTAAAGATGCGCAAGCCGAAAGAAGAGAAACTGCTAAAAAAATTAGAGCATATTTAAAATTCAATTGACGGTTAACTCTTGAAAATTAATGAAGTCTTTTAACTGTTTCTTTTAAAATCTCATTATCAGGAAATGATTGAAGAGAAAGTTGCCAAATATCATTAGCTTCATTTTTCTTTCCTTGAGCCCATAAAATCTCGCCAAAGTGAGCTGCAATTTCAGGATCCGGTTGGATATCGTATGCTTTTTGAATAAAAGAAAGGGCGGAATCTAATTTACCCAACCGATAATATAGCCAGCCCATACTATCTAAAATATAGTGATTGTTAGGGGCGATTGATAAAGCAACTTCAATATATTTTTTAGCATCTTCTAAGTTAATATTTCGATCGGCATATGAATATCCAAGTGCGTTATAAGCAACAGCATAATCAGGTTTGATTTTAATAGCTTCTCTTAAAAGCTTTTCCATTAGATCGTATTTATTTAACTTGTCAGCAAGAAGTGCATAATCAAATTTAAATTCAGGCGAGTTAGGAAAATTTGACGCTTCCTTTTGCATGAGCTGAAAAGCTTCTTGGTGACGATTAGCTCTTGAAAGTAATGATGTTTTTGATTGAATGAGGCTTAAATTCTCTTCTGGTGAATTTGCTTTGGTACTGTTTAAAAAAAGCAAGGCTTTATCAACGGATTCGTTTTTAGCAATGATTTCTGCTGTCATCAGTTTTGATTCAATAAAGTGCGGCCCATTGTTAATTTTATTAAGCCATGTGATCGCAGCTTCATTTTCATTTTTTTTATCTGCTATCTTGGCAAGATAGATAAATATTTGATCTTTATCTTTAGGATTTCTTTTGAGACTTTGTAAGAAATATTTTTCTGCAAGATCATAATCTTCGAGCTCGACTGATAATAAGCCAACAGCTATTGTGATTTCTGCAGAACTATTAGCAGTATTTACAAGCTTAATAAATTCATTTTTTGCTTCATTAAACTTTCGACCGTTAGTAAGTAATTTTGCATATTCGAGTCTTACTTCATTTGATTTTGGGTATTTTTTTAAAAATTCACTGTAAAAAAGAAGGGCTCTTTCAGGATTTTCTTGGGCTGTGATCTGCCCTTTGAATAAAATAGGCATTTCCCAATCTGGCTTAATTTGGTTAATAGTAGCAAGTTCTTTTTCATATGTTTTTTGATCTTTGATTAACCAAGCCGCATGAGCAACCGCAAAATGTGCCTCAGCTAATTTAGGATAGGGCTGGGCCAATTCAGTAACAAGGGTTAATACAGCTTTTTTATCGGGTACTCTGGAGAGCAAACTATTTAAGTATAAAAAACCACTCGCCCTCGTTTTTTCTTTAAGTAAAAGTTTTTGAAGAATTGGTTTTGCTTCATTGAGCTTATTGTTTGCAACTAGAATTTCACTGAGTGCTTGTTGGGCATCAATAGAGTCTTTATTGAGTTCATTCCAAATTTTGGAGGCTTCTAAGGCTATCGTGCCATTGCGTGTGTATGTCGTAAGTTTTGTGGCCCGCTCCGCCAAAAGTGCACTATCGGTTTGCTTAGCTAGATCTAAAAAAAGTTCGCTGGCAAGATTAAGTTCCCCGCGCTGAGAGGCTATTTCAGCTAATAGCAGCCTAAAAACAAGATCAGGATTGGTATAATCACCGTCTGAACTCATTGGATCAGGTTTAGCATTAGCGTTAGCAAAAATACTGAAGGATAGAAGAGTTAGAAGTGTAATTATTCGAAGCTGATGCATAAAGTTTCCTGAGATTTGATTTCTACAATAGTTTAAACTAATTTGACTGATAAATAGTCCGATAACCAACATGAGATGGTTAATAAACCAAAACAATATTTTTAATATGTATAATCTATGATTCATTTTTTCAATAAAAATTCAAAAAAACATCTATGTCGAATTTAACCTTAGAAGCGATTGAGCTAACGCGACTTTTTGGTGGTCGGGAGGCTGTCAAAAATGTAAGTTTTCATTTAGAAAAAGGTGAGGTTTTAGGTTTTTTAGGACCCAACGGCGCTGGTAAATCTACCACTATGCGCATGCTCACAGGCAACTTAGCTCCTTCGATTGGCACGGTAAAAATTTGTGGCATTGATATGATTGAAAATCCTAAAGAAGCTAAAGCACTTATTGGATATTTACCTGAGATGCGCCCAATTTATAAGGAACTTTCAGTCGATGAGTTTTTAACTATTGCTGCTCGTCTTCATAAGGTCCCCAGTAAGCAGATTAAAAAAGCTGTAGATATTGCAAAAGAAAAATGTGGCTTAAGTCATATGAGCAAGCGATTAATTGAAAACTTATCTAATGGTTATCAGCAGCGTGTAGCGATAGCCCAAGCTATTATTCATAATCCATTGGTTGTAATTTTAGATGAGCCTACAGTAGGTCTCGATCCTATTCAAATTAGAGAAATTAGATCTCTTATTCGTGAAATAGGACAAAAACATAGTGTTATTTTATCTACTCATATTCTTCCTGAAGTAGAAATGGTTTGTGACCGTGTACAAATTATTGATAAAGGAAATTTAGTATTTCATGGCTCTATTGATGAATTAAAACAACATCGACAAGGTAATAAACTTTTAGTTGGTTTTTCAAAGGCACCTCCTTTATCAGCGCTAAAAGATGTTGAGGGTATTACCAAAGTTGAAAAAGTGGAAGCAGGTATGTATCGCGTACATTTTAAAAATAAACAGCCTCCATCAGAGGCAATTGTTAGGCTGTCAGTAAAAAATCGTTGGGGTCTCTATCAAATTGCCCCAGATCAAACAAGTCTCGAAGATGTTTTTGTGCAGTTAACTGAAAAGAAACAAAAAAATTAAAAAATATGAGTGGTAATTAAAAATGATTTTAAATATTGCAAGAAAAGAGCTTAAAAGTTTGTTTGCGTCGCCCATGGGATGGATTATTCTCGCGCTTCTTATGATGGCATTCGGAAGTTATTATCTTACAGGGGTTAATAATTATTTTGAAGTAATGTCGGGGGCGATTAGACCTGCTGAGCGAGTGGGTGTGACTATATTTGTTGGACAGACTGTTTATAGCATAGCTTCTTTTATAATGCTTTTTGCAGTGCCTCTTTTAACGATGCGACTTATTAGTGAAGAAAGAAGAAGTCAAACTCTACCATTTTTATTTAGCGCGCCTATTTCACTGACTGAAATAGTTTTAGGCAAATTTTTAGGCTTAATTGTTTTTTTAAGCATACTTGTTTTTTATATTTTTCTTATGCTCACAACACTAAATATTTGGGCAGATATAGATTTTGGGTATCTTGTTGCAAACTCAATAGGTCTTTGGCTTCTTGTGGCAAGTTTCTCAGCACTAGGTATTTATTTCTCAAGCTTAACCCAGCAGCCTATTATTGCTGCGATTTTAAGTTTTATTTCACTTTTTGCATTAATGATTATGGAGCGTTTTTTTGCGAGTGATCCTAACCATTGGTTTGCTTACTTATCACTTATGAAACATTTTCAAAGCTTTTCAAGAGGCCTTATAGATAGCTCAGATTTAATGTATTTCTTTCTGTTCATTTCAACATTTTTAACATTAACGATAAGACGTCTCGACGCTGACAGGCTTCGCGGATAAATATTTATGAAAATTAATTCAAAATTAAGATTACAGATTCTCATTCAGAATAGTTTTTTTGTTGTTCTGTTTATTGTCTTAGTATTTCTATTAGGCTTTCTTGCAAATCAATATAGATTTTCAAAAGACATTACGCAAGCCAATCGAAATACACTCACAACTGGTAGCGTTAATGTTCTAAAGCAAATGAAAGGGCCGATTACACTTACCGTTTTTGCATCTAAGGATGATGTTAATAATGGCGATACCTTTAGACAGGGTATTATCAATTTCATGACTAGATATCAAAGAACTAAACCAGATATCAATATTAAATTCATAAGCCCAGTAGAAGAGCCAAAATTAGCGCAAGAAATGGGTATTAAAGTAGATGGCGAAGTTGTAGTTGAATATCAAAAAAGATCAGAGCATATTAATCCACCTTTTGCAGAACAAGAAATGACAAATCTTTTTATGCGCTTGTCTCGAACCAACCAACAAGCGGTCATGTATCTTGATGGTCATGGCGAAAGAAATTTAATTGGCCTTAAGAATAATGATGTTGGAGAATTCGGCAAACAATTAGAATCTAAAGGGTTTAAATTTGCAAATCCGAATCTTACTGTTGAATCAGAAGTGCCTTTAAATGGTTCTATGTTAGTTATTGCCAGCCCACAAAAAAATATTTCTTCTATTGAAGCAAAAAAAATTAAAAAGTTTTTGGAGTCTGGCGGAAATTTACTTTGGCTTCTTGATGATAATAATTTTCATGGTTTAGAAGAGGTAGCCACATATCTTGGACTTACTGTCTCAAATGAGCACGTGGTAGATCCAACAGCAAAAGTTGAGGGCGCTGATGAAAATGTATCTTTTGCATCTGCTTATGGTGAGCATGCAATCACTAAAAACTTTATGCTTCGAACACTTTTTTCTAATGCACACGAGGTCAATGCTAAAGGCACATTAGATAATGGGTGGGAAGTCAGTAAGCTCATTGAAGTATCTCCAAATGGTTGGTTAGAATCTACGCAATCTGCAGGAAATCAAAAATCAACTTTTGATAAAAATAA
>RHAY01000191.1 GCA_010031285.1 Methylophilaceae bacterium
TGCCATAAAAAGACGTCATTTTGCCAAATTAACATCTTATTGTCATCTGAATCCTGAGTCTTATGTATTAGTGAAATTGATGAGGGATGGCGAGATTTGCTTAAGTGACATTAAATGGAAGTTAGATCAAATAAAATGATCCTAATTGTAGTTAAAATATATTTAAAATCACCTAAAATACGTTAAATATAGATAATTTATAATTTTATTCATTATTTGAATAGTCTTGTGATTAAATAAGCTCAAAAATCTCCAAATCGACCCTTAAAACATCTAATGAATCTGCTAGATTGACAGCCAATTCATATATAATTTCAGATCCGATTTCAAAAACATTATTTTTTGGAGATTTTAAGCAATGGCAACATTATTAGAACAGTTAAAAAGTATGACAACAATCGTTGCGGATACAGGTGACGTAGAAGCAATTAAAACAGTAAAACCTTATGATGCAACAACAAATCCATCTTTACTCTTAAAGGCTAGTACGTTACCTCAATGTGAGCCTATGATTAAAGAAGCTATTGCTTATGCAAAATCAAAAAGCAGCAACAAAGCTCAACAAATTGAAGATGCAGCTGATAAGTTAGCAGTTCTCGTGGGCCTTGAAATTCTTAAACATATTCCTGGCCGTATTTCTACTGAAGTAGATGCGCGCCTATCTTTCAATATTGATGCAATGGTTAAAAAAGGCCGTAAATTAATTGGTCTTTATGAAGAAGCTGGTGTTAAGAAAGACCGCGTGCTTATTAAATTAGCTTCAACATGGGAAGGCATCAAAGCAGGTGAAATTTTAGAAAAAGAAGGTATTAACTGTAACTTAACGCTTCTTTTTGGTTTTGGCCAAGCGCGTGCTTGTGCTGAAGCAGGTGTATTTCTTATTTCACCATTTGTAGGTCGTATCCTTGATTGGTATAAGGCTAAAACAGGGAATACCTACTCATCAGAAGAAGATCCAGGCGTAATATCTGTTCGAAAAATTTACGCATACTACAAAGAACATGGATACAAAACTGTCGTGATGGGTGCTTCATTTAGAAATATTGGCGAAATTACAGCTCTAGCAGGTTGTGATCGTCTAACGATCGCTCCAAATCTTCTTCAAGAGCTT
>RHAY01000192.1 GCA_010031285.1 Methylophilaceae bacterium
CAACATCGATCACACTTTTTATGTTCGCTTGCCCTCACATCAATATGTAAATCACCTTGTCTTTCGTGAAGTTTTGCACTTGATGTAATCATCGCAAATTTTAGATCTTCGTGAAGTGTTGATAGAGATTGATAAATATCCCCAGAAGCGTAGATATCTATCTCAGCTTGAAGAGAAGAGCCTACCAAACCTTTTTCACGTAATTCTTCAATTTTTTTATTGGCAATCGCACGTACATGAACAATATGTTCCCATGCTAATAACTCTCTAGCATTCAACTCATGAGCTGGAATGTCATACCATGTATCCATAAATACCAATTCATCACTTTGAGGCATGAGAATCTGCCAAATTTCATCTGCGGTAAAACTTAAGACCGGTGCCATCAGTCTCATTAGGGTATGGGTAATATGAAAGATTGTACTTTGCGCAGCTCGTCTTGCTTTTGAGCTTTCATTTGACGTATAAAGTCGATCTTTTAAGATATCAAGATAGAATCCACCTAAGTCTTCAGAGCAAAAACTTACAAATTTTTGCATCCCTAAATGAAATTCGTAAGATGAATAATCTTGCTTAATATGATCTTGAAGTTGATGTGTTAAGAATAATGCATAGCGATCGATTGATAGCCAATCTTTCACAGGAAGCAAATCTTTTTTAGCATCAAAGTCACCAAGGTTAGCCAATAAAAAGCGCAAGGTGTTCCGTATGCGTCGATATCCTTCTGCAACGCGCTTTAAAATTTCGTCTGAAATAGTAAGTTCACCGGAATAATCAGTTGAAGCTACCCAGAACCTTAAAATATCCGCGCCATATTGATCCATAACTTTTTGAGGCGCTATAACATTGCCTTTTGATTTGCTCATCTTGTGTCCACTACCATCCACAACAAAGCCATGTGTAAGAAGAGATTCGTATGGTGCTCTTCCGTCAATTGCACAACCTGTGAGCAAACTAGATTGGAACCAGCCTCGATGTTGATCTGAACCTTCTAAATAAAGATCGGCTGGATAAGACAAATCTTTACGTTTTTTTAGTACAGATGCATGTGTCGTTCCAGAATCAAACCAAACGTCCAATGTGTCACTTATTTTTTTATATTGATTGGCA
>RHAY01000193.1 GCA_010031285.1 Methylophilaceae bacterium
TCAGCGCTATCTTCAATTAATAGTGCGTTTGGCTTTACTTCATGCGCTTCGGTCACTTTTCTCCATCTTTTTTCAATTGGGACTGTAAAAGATACAGCAGACTTTATATTTGACTGATTTCAACGTCTCGAAACGCGATTTTGTGAAGGTTTTGTGAGTACATTCCAAGAAATCTGCATTGAAAGGAGGGCAACATGGATTTGATGCGTCTTAGCAACATAGCTAATCACTTGACGTTAGAAAAGGATCTGGAAGCTGCAGTCCAATATGTCGCCCTCAATGCCTGTACCTCTGGGGAATCTAGCCGCTTCTACCTAGCTCGACTTGATAGCGACCTAACTCTTTATCACGTGGCTAGTTTTGGTTTCAGTGAAGAGTTCTTATCCAAAAATCGCGAATTCAGCCTCTTGACTAACCCCTTACTTAATCAAGCAATCCAGACCGAATCTGTACTTATTAGAAACCGCGATGCGCAATACCGTAAGGATTTCTCTGGTTTGGTTGAGACGTCGGATGATTCTAAGTGGAAATCAACAATATTCATGCCCCTTCTTCCGAACTACGCCGCCACACTGTCAACGCAAATTGAAATTCCTGACCGGGAGGAGTTCAAAAACTACTTTGTACTGCTCAAGTCGCTCTTCAACTTATATATTCATCAATTAGAAAGAGTCGTCCAGACAAAGCGAGGCGGGAATTCACGTACTAAAGAACAACTTGCTGGAAACAAATTGACGGAGAGACAGATTCTGATTCTTGATCTAATTAAAGAAGGTCTGACCAACCTGGCGATTGCTGAAAAGATGGGGTATTCCGAATCTTTGATTCGCCAAGAAACAATAGTCATTTACCAAAAACTTGGAATCGACGGCCGTAAAGATATAGCGAGAAACTAGTTATTTGACGAACGCTCCAATAACAAGCACCATGGAGTACAGACTCAAGTAAGTGATGGAGCCATGGAAGATTGTGGCAGCGCTTTTCTCGATGTTGTTCTTTCGTAGACCGAGCATCTGGAAGATAAAAATCACAGCCAAAATCGCGTTGAGGAAATAGAGCCAGATTGGAAGATCTGCAGAATAGAAAGTAAGGAATGAGGTCACAATCAT
>RHAY01000194.1 GCA_010031285.1 Methylophilaceae bacterium
CCATTAATGTAGCAACCGTCATCGGGCCAACACCCCCAGGAACCGGTGTAATAAACCCAGCCCTTGTTTTAGCGACATCAAATTCAACATCACCCACTATTTTTCCGTCATCGAGTCTGCTAATGCCGATATCAATCACAATGGCACCAGGTTTAATCCAGCTACCTTTAATAAGACCTGGAATACCAACTGCCGCCACTACAATATCTGCTAATTCAATTTTTTGTTGAAGGTGTTGAGTATGGCGATGACATATCGTCACAGTACAGCCCGCCAAAAGAAGCTCCAAGCCCATGGGGCGACCGACATGATTAGATGCACCAACCACGACCGCATCAAGTCCTCGTGTGGAAAGTTGAGTGGCTTCAATGAGCTTCATCACCCCATAAGGCGTACATGATCTTAATTGAGGTTGCCTCACTGCCAAAAGACCAATATTTTTTGGGTGGAATCCATCGACATCTTTGTGCGGTGAAATGGTCTCAAAGATAACATCGTTATTAATATGTGCTGGTAAGGGCGACTGAACCAAGATGCCATCGACATCAGTGTCATTATTAAGTTTTTCAATAAGCGTGATGAGTTCTTTTTCAGTTGTTTGATTAGGAAGATCATACGCGATCGACTTCACACCAATTTTTTCACAAGCCAAGCGTTTATTTCTCACATAGATAGAGGAAGCAGGATCGGACCCTACAAGTATGACCGCTAAACTCGGACTACGCGTACCTTCTTTTGATCTCGCGTCAATTTCTTGTTTGAGACTTGTTAAAAGATTTTCAGCAACCGCTTTTCCATCAATAATCTTGGCTGACATGGATTGATCTACGAATAAAAAACATCATTTTAACATATTGGAATTTTAACTATGCTTCATGCGAGCTGAATCTTTTGTAGGAAGGGTTGTCGAAGTGTATGATTCATCTAGATTATTTTTTTAAAGGAGTTAAATATGACGAAGAAAAGCTTTTGGTTAGTTTCATTAGCATTAATTTTTGGGTTTAATGCACCTATCTTTGCAGCGCATGATGGTATGGGTGAGCATTGTAAGATGCATACAAAAAAATCATTTGATGAAGC
>RHAY01000195.1 GCA_010031285.1 Methylophilaceae bacterium
CAATTTCAAGATGTGAAATAATATTCAAAATAAATAACTACTACTTATCCAAAAAACCAATAACAAACCGCGATAGAAGCAATTACACCAACCAGATCTGCAAATAAAGCACAAGCCACTGCATGTCGGGCGCGCTGAATACCAACTGCACCGAAATAAACAGCCAAAACATAAAATGTAGTTTCAGTGCTGCCTTGCACAGTAGCTGCTAACAATGACGGGAAGCTATCTACTCCATGAATTGTCATGGTATCAATTAACATCGCTCTTGCAGCGCTGCCAGAAAAAGGTTTTACTAGTGCTGTAGGTAGTGCATCTACAAAACGTGAATCCCAATGAAAGCTATTAACTGAGTAACGAATCATATCCAAAGTGAAATCAAGAGCACCTGATGCTCGAAGAATACCTACTGCACATAACATTGCAACTAAGTAAGGGAGTAAATTTTTTGATACATCAAAACCTTCTTTTGCACCCACACGCTTTAAAACGCCTACTAAAAGAAAAATAAAAATTAAACCAAAAAGTACAGCATTTCCCAGAAGAGAAGAGAAGCTACTTAATGCAGCAGCTGATAAATGACTTAAGAAAAATATAAAAGCACTTAATAAACTTGCTATTAATAACATCCAGGTTACTACAACAGGATCATTCATTTTAATTCGTTGCGTAAAGGCCACTGAAAAAAATCCGGCCATTGTAGATGCGCTCGTTGCCAGAAGAATGGGTAAGAATACAAGTGTAGGATCAGTAGCACCTTGTTGCGCACGATACATAAAAATCGAAACAGGAAGTAAAGTCAGCGATGAAGCATTCATCACTAAAAATAAAATCTGTGCATTACTTGCAATCTTCGGCGTTGGATTAAGTGACTGCAAGGATCGCATCGCTTTAAGTCCAATTGGAGTCGCCGCATTATCAAGGCCTAATGCATTCGCGATAAAATTCATGGTAATAAAACCCACTGCAGGATGCTTTTTAGGAACCTCGGGCATAAGACGCCTAAATAATGGCGAAAGCCAAGCTGCAATTTTTTCAACCAGCCCGGCATGTTCCGCAATTTTTAAGAAGCCTAACCA
>RHAY01000196.1 GCA_010031285.1 Methylophilaceae bacterium
GTAAGCCCAGCTTTAGGCGGTACTGGTGTTTATGATTATGTCGCTAATAAAGTGGGTGAGTTTGACATGCATACACAAGTTGTCTCACAACTTTGGGCAGTAGGCACTGCAATCGTTGTTTCAGCGACTGTATCTTATGTAGCTCTCAAGTTAATTGATATGACTGTGGGTCTTCGTGTGAAACCTGATGCTGAGCGTGAAGGCTTAGACATCGCTGAACACGGCGAACAGGCATATCACAAATAAAATAACCTGAAAGTAGTGACTCTTAAGGGCGCTTTTTAAGCGCCCTTTTTTTATCCATGAAATGTTTAAACTTTGCCCAAAGTTGTGAGACAACTTGTGTATGCATGTCAAACTCACCCACTTTATTAGCGACATAATCATAAACACCAGTACCGCCTAAAGCTGGGCTTACAAATACGCCTGTCATAATCGCACCGAAGATACCACCCACGCCGTGCACACCAAATACGTCGAGTGTGTCGTCGTAACCAAAAGCATGTTTCACTTTGGATACGAAGAATAGACATAGTGGTGATACACCTAAACCGATGATGAGTGCACCCATGGGGCCCACGAATCCGCATGCTGGGGTAATTGCGACAAGGCCTGCAACTGCACCTGATGCTGCACCTAACATGGATGGTTTTGATTTTAAGATCCACTCAAATGCGACCCAAGAAAGTGTTGCAGCAGCCGTTGCAAGCATGGTATTCACGAAAGCTAATGCTGCTAAGCCTGTTGCTTCAAGATTTGAGCCTGCATTAAAACCAAACCAACCTACCCATAGTAATGACGCACCTACCATGGTTAATGTAAGGCTGTGAGGAGGCATAGCTTCTTTGCCGTAGCCAATTCTTTTACCTACCATGAGGGCCGCAACAAGTGCTGCGATACCGGCATTGATATGAACCACTGTGCCGCCTGCAAAATCTAGTGCACCTTTAGCCCATAACCAACCCGCGTTACCGATCACAGTTTCTAAAGATTTAGCATCCGTGATGGCATCTGGACCATCCCAATACCACACCATGTGTGCCATGGGTAAGTATGCAAATGTA
>RHAY01000197.1 GCA_010031285.1 Methylophilaceae bacterium
GAGCTTCGCTGCTGGCGAATCTCTCGGAAAGTCATGCCCAACTGAAGGAGTGATGACTGGAACTAAGTCCACATCACTTATTTGTGTTAAAAGCGCAAATGGAAAACAAACCTGGCAGCGCGTAAAGCTTGCATCAGGAAATGGCCGACCAGTTGCAAATCTCACTCCACCAAAAGGTGAAATTGAATTCTGGCACTATCGCGTCGAGCTTGCTGATCAGCGTGCGCTCGTCAAGATCATCAATGATTTTGAAGCCAAATATCCCGGCACAAAGATCAAGCAGGTAGTACGCGATACCACCACCTATAACAACACTGCCCGTGTAGCAATCTTGGCTAATCCGAAAGCAGCCCTATTTGCTACTTCTCGCGGCGCCATCTTCGACCAGTTTGCGAAGAGCGACATGATGCTAGATCTTACAAATCAGCGTTATGTCACACAGAATGTCGTTGCAAAAGGTCTGACAGCTGGACAGTACGAAGGAAAGCAACTTGGTATTCCATACCAGTACCTCTTCAACAACCCAATCGTTAACACTGAAATTTGGGCTAAAGAGAAGTGGACAACTCCTAAGAATCTCACTGGTTGGGTTAACTGGTGCAAAGATGCAAAGGCAAAAGGTTACGTTCCTCTAGCTTGGCCAGGAGCAACTCGTGGACAAGCAGCGCAGATTTCAAATTCAGCGTTGATGAATTCAGCTGGAAGTTATGATGAACTTGCAAAGAATCTTGCAGATCTCAATAGCGGAAAGATTGATCTTACTTCAACCTGGTTCAAAGGCGTTGCTGATATCTATGTGAAGCTACGTAATGCTGGATGTTTCCCAGATAACGCTACTGGTGTTACTGAAGCTGCAGCATATAACTTGTTTGCAACTGGAAAGTCGCCAATTCTTCCCATTGGAACATTTGCAATGGGTTCAATCGTAGGACTTAATCCAAAGCTTGATGGAAAGATGGAACTTATGTCTATGATCCTCACTGATGGTAAGGTCGTAGCAGAAGGAATTATGAATAACACTTATACGCTAAGTGTTAACAAGAATTCCTCA
>RHAY01000198.1 GCA_010031285.1 Methylophilaceae bacterium
CTGTTGAATTTTTCTTTGAATCAACACTTTATATTTATCCATTTCGCCTAATTTAGCACTGCTTTCCGTAGGATGCGAATTGGTGTCTTGAGCCTTGCTATCCTTCGGGGGCAATGGCTTTACTTTATCTTGTAATAGCTCTTGTTGGAGCTTAGCTAATTGATCTTGCTTTAAGAGCTCTTCTTGAATTTTTTTTAAATCCTCTTTCTTTTTTTGATCTTCAACCTTTTTACGCTCTTCTTCTTTTTTTTGTTTCAAGCTAATGTCTACTTTATCACCTGTGAGCGATTTAATAATCTCCTCAACTTTGGTGGGTTTTGGTGGCTCTGGCTCAACCTTTTTTTCAACTAATGGAGGTTCAATCACTTTACTATTAGGCTGAGGAATCGAATCCCATAATTCAACCTCAGCCACTTGAGGTAATTTAACTCTCCATTCAAAGCTCACAATCATGATGAGAATTAAAATAATATGCACGCTCACCGCATAAATCGCGGATCGCTTCGCTATGATTTTTTCTTGGGGTCTAATCACGTCTTAATTTATTTTTGTGGCTTTAAAAGTAAGCCCACTTTAGAGACATTATTTTGTTTTAAAAGATCCATGAGGCTAATCACTTCGTCATATTTCACATTTTTATCCGCCGCAATCACAAGTGCTCGATCAGGTGCGGTTTTAATTAAAGACTGCACATGAGTTAAAAGTCGATCGCGCGTATAGCTCTCCCCTTCAATCTCAATCGTGTTATTGAGTTTGACTGTGATCACAATGGGAGCACCTGTTTGCTTTAAGGTCTCTCCCACTTCGGGAAGTTCTACCACACCTGGATTTGTCATCGGCGCTGTCACCATAAAAATGACAAGCAGCACTAAGGTCACATCAATGTAGGGCACCACATTAATTTGGTTCATAAGGCGACGTTTTCGCATCAGTTATCCTTTTCTTTGTAAGATATTCACGAACTCTTCCATAAAGCTTTCATATCTCACAGATAAACGATCTACAGATGTTGCAAAGCGGTTATAAGCAATCACAGCCGGAATCGCTGCG
>RHAY01000199.1 GCA_010031285.1 Methylophilaceae bacterium
CCAAGCCCGACTCCCACACCGACTTCAACTGCCAACACTGAGTCCAGCCAAAAGAAAGAAATAGATCTCTCTCGCGATCCTAGAATCTCTAACGTATCGACGCTGTCACCTGTTGCTATATGCAAAACCGCGGATAACACCCCGGATTACACTCAAGAAGGACCAATCTCGAGAAACGGCTTCCCAAGACCTAAAGAAAATCTATATCCATCAAATAAAGCAAGAATTCTCGTCATCCCCTTTGCAATTGATACATGGCCCTTCTCGCCACCGTTGGCAAAGAACGCAAATCAGACTATGACAAATCTTGATCTTCTCAAGATTTCACATAGAGATATTGAAAAGCTCTTCCAAGAACTATCGGCGGGGAATTTTGAAGTTGAGTTTTCTATTCTCCCCGAAAATGAATGGTGGTCGCTCGATTCAGTAAATGCATTTACCTCTGCTCCAATGACAGATAATTTTGGTCCAATCAAAGAACTAATCAAGAAAAATGACGGAAAGATTGACTTTGAAAAATACGACTCATATGTTTTCGTATCTGCTTTACAAGCCCCTGTTGCGGGAGTAGCTCAAGCCACTTACACGACGGACGTGAAAACAAGTAAAGGGAAAGCAAACAAACTCGTTCTGATCACTGCTGGCTGGCAAAATCCTCCACTCTATTTTCATGAATTGGGACATTCCCTTTTTGGCCTAGAGGATCTCTATCTCCAACGGAAAGTGGAAGCAGATTGGCTTCCCTCGGAATTAGCAGGCATTTTGCCGTGGGATCTCATGGCAGACTCAAACATTTCCTTCTTATCGAACTGGAATAGGCTTCTCATGGGTTGGTTACAGGACTCCGACATCAGATGTCTTACGGACCAAGAAAAAACGACCCACTATCTTTCATACTTCACCACCAAGAATCAGCCCAAATTACTTCTAATAAATCTTGCTAAAGGTGTCACTCTTGCTGCAGAAACTCGTAATACGGGAACAAACCAAGGACTTCTGCTTTATGTAATAGACACAAACTTAGCCCATGGCGAAATTCCCCTGAGAGC
>RHAY01000200.1 GCA_010031285.1 Methylophilaceae bacterium
AGGTATTCAAGCATCCGACATGTTGCTTATGCCAGATCCTGAAACCGCTAACATCGATCCATTCATGGAAGAGCCCACACTCATCCTTACATGCGACGTTGTCGACCCGACAGACGGAAAAGGCTATGAGCGTTGTCCACGAAGCTTAGCACGTCGTGCAGAAGCGCATTTAAAATCTACAGGCTTAGGTGATACAGCTTACTTTGGCCCAGAACCTGAATTCTTTATTTTTGATTCCATCACATGGTCTCAAGGTATGGATGGCTGTTCTGTCAAAATTAATTCAGAAGAAGGTGCATGGGATTCTGCAACACAACACGAAGGTGGCAACATTGGTCACCGTCCAGGTGTAAAAGGCGGTTACTTCCCAGTGCCGCCAGTAGATTCACTTCAAGATGTACGTTCAGCGATGTCCATCACTTTAGAAGCAATGGGTGTGCCTGTGGAAGTGCATCACCATGAAGTAGCTACTGCAGGCCAATGTGAAATTGGTACTAAATTTAGTACCCTCACACAACGTGCGGATTGGACACAGCTTCTTAAATACGTGGTATTAAATACAGCGCATAACTACGGCAAAACTGCGACATTCATGCCAAAACCAATTGTAGGCGATAACGGTTCAGGTATGCACGTGCATCAATCCATTTGGAAAGATGGTAAAAACTTATTCGCAGGTTCAGGTTATGCAGGTTTAAGTGAATTTGCATTATTCTATATTGGCGGTGTGATTAAACATGCTCGTGCATTGAATGCAATTACTAATCCGGGTACTAATTCATATAAACGCTTAGTCCCAGGGTTTGAAGCTCCGGTGAAACTTGCATATTCTGCGAAGAACCGTTCAGCATCGATTCGTATTCCTTTTGTGGAAGGCGATAAAGCACGTCGTATCGAAGCGCGCTTCCCAGACCCTACAGCGAATCCATACCTTGCATTCAGTGCATTGATGATGGCGGGTTTAGACGGTGTGCAAAATAAAATTCACCCAGGTGAGCCAGCTACAAAAGACTTGTACCA
>RHAY01000003.1 GCA_010031285.1 Methylophilaceae bacterium
AAATTAAAATCAATGGCTTTCCAACCAAAATCACAAAGCGGAGTATTTAAACTAACCATGTTTTATGCCTTAATATAGCTTACCTATTAGATAGAACTGACTATGGAAGAGAATCGATTTTACCACTCGGAAAACCTAGAACTCAAACATATCGTTGAGTTAGGGGCACAAACGCATATTCACGCTACAAAAGTTTTAAGATTAAAAGTAGGCAACCAATTTGCTCTTTTTAATGGAGATGGTTTTGATTATGTTGTAAAAGTGATTGAGGTATCTAAACATAAAACAACCGTTGAAATTATAAATAAATATGAAGTCAATCATGAGTCACCACTAAAGATAACGTTAGCCCAAGGTCTCGCGGCAGGAGATAAAATGGACTGGATTATTCAAAAAGCTGTTGAGCTTGGCGTTCATTCTATTCAACCTCTATTAACAGAGCGATCTATCATTAAATTAGATCGAGAAAGAGCAGATAAAAAACTTGAACACTGGAAAACTGTCGCTATTTCTGCATGTGAACAAACTGGCCGAAGTGCTATCCCAGATATATTAAGCCCGCTCCATTTTAATCAATGGCTAAGTAAAGAAACCCTTAAAACAGATCACTTAAAATTAATCCTCACTCCATCAAAAGCCAAAAATATAAACGACTTGGATAAACCATCTGGTTCGATTGTATTCATAGTAGGGCCTGAAGGCGGTTTATCAGAAAAAGAAATGGCCCTAGCTTTAAATCAATCTTTTATCCCTGTGAATTTTGGTCAAAGAATATTAAGAACGGAAACAGCTTCTATCGTTGCCCTGTCTATTTTGCAAAATTTATGGGGAGATTTTGCATAAAACGCAAAAATTATAGTATTTTTATAAAAAATACATGTAAAATATGTATTTTAAGCAAATTATTACCTTATGTCACTTGGCGAAGCAATCAGAAAAAGAAGGAAGTCTTTAGGGCTCACCCTTCAAGTATTGGCGGAAAAAATTGCAAGCGACCCTGGCAATCTCTCCAGAATTGAAAGAGGTGCCCAAAATGTCAGTGAAGCGCAACTGCTCAAAATATGTGATGTGCTTAATTGTTCGCCCTCTAGTCTTTTTCAAAACAAAACTTCGCCTAACCCCATTCAAAAATTAGATAGCCAAACATTTGCAAGATGGTTTAGGTTGGCAGCTCCCTATATCAACACCTTTAGTAATAAAACATTTGTTATTGCTTTTGGGGGTGAGCTTCTCGATGAAGATCAATTCACAGCTCTCTCTCACGACATCAATTTATTGACCTGCTTAAACGTCAAAATTGTTCTCGTCCATGGCGCGAGACCTCAAATCGATCAAAAACTTAAAGAGAAAAAAATCTCAACCCAACTTGTACAAAATGTTCGCGTCACTGATGATTTAGGTATGGAGGCTGTTAAAGAAGCCAATGGTCTCATTAAAATTAATATTGAATCCACACTTTCTTCCAGTCTTTTAAATTCACCTATGGCAGGGAGTGATATTAAAGTTTCTAGCGGAAACTTTATTACGGCAAAACCCTTGGGTGTAATTGATGGTGTCGACATGCAACACACCGGCGAAGTAAGAAAGATTGATAGTGCTGCAATTAAGAAAAAATTGGATAACAAAGAATTAGTCGTGATATCTCCTATCGGATATTCACCGACAGGTGAAGTATTTAATCTCACTATGGAAGATGTCGCACTCAAAACATCGATCGCACTGGAGGCAGATAAATTAATTCTGCTGATAGATTCTGATGGTATTTTTAATTTAAGGAATGAGTTGCTGCACGAAATGACTTTAGAAAAAGCTGTGAATCTCTATAAAAGCATTGAAAAAAATAATCCAAAAAAACATGAGCTCATCAACATTAATTCAAATGAACTAGATCTTCTAGAAATTGCTATCAAAGCCTCCGAAGCTGGCATTCATAAAATTCATTTAATTAACAGACATATTGATGGGGCCATTCTTCAAGAATTATTTACGGATGAAGGCGTTGGAACTGTCATCACAGAAAAAGCTCTCGATACAATCAGACAAGCTAATCATAATGATGTCAAAGGTATTCACAAGCTGATTAACCCTTTGGAAGCGGGCGGCTATCTTATCAAAAGGGGTAAAGAGCGCATTGATCATGATATAGAAAACTTTTTTGTGATCGAGCACGATAAAAAAATTATTGGTTGTGCCGCTTTGTATCCTTACAACGACCATGTCGAATTTGCATGTTTTGCGATTAACAAAAACTACCAATCAAAAGGCTTTGGTTCAAAACTTTATAATTATTGCGAAGAAATTGCACGAGAAAAAAGTTATAAGTATTTATTTGCCCTAACGACAAGAACTGAACATTGGTTTATTGAAAAAGGATTTAAAGAAGAGAATATCCAAAAACTTCCAAAGAAAAGATTGGAGTCTTACTTACCTCAAAGAAATTCAAAATTTTTTATTAAAAAGCTTTAAAATCATTAAAAAAACTATAGGTATAAAAATGAGTTATGACGTTAAACCAGAACATAAAGCCAAAATATTAAGCGAGGCTTTACCATATATTAAAAAATTCTTTGGTAAAACCATCGTGATTAAATATGGTGGCAATGCCATGGTGGACGAAAATCTAAAGCAATCATTTGCGAGCGATGTCGTGCTTTTAAAATTAGTCGGCATGAATCCAGTCGTCGTACATGGTGGCGGTCCTCAGATCGATGAACATCTTGATAAACTTGGAAAAAAAGGTGAGTTTATTCAAGGGATGAGAGTGACTGATACTGAAACCATGGATATTGTAGAAATGGTTCTTGGCGGACAAGTCAATAAAGAGATTGTAAACCTCATTAATAGGCATGGAGGAAAAGCTGTAGGCCTCACGGGCCAAGATGGTAATTTTATTCATGCTAAAAAACTTGTTGTGAAAAATGATGCAGATCCCAAAAAAACCATAGATCTTGGACATGTAGGGGAGATTGCATCAATTAATCCGAGTATTATTAATTTTTTAGACGAAGGTGACTTTATTCCAGTAATCGCACCAATTGGTGTAGGTAATAATGGAGAAACTTACAATATAAATGCTGACCTTGTGGCTGGAAAATTATCTGAAGTATTAAGTGCAGAAAAATTAATCTTACTTACTAATACTCCCGGTGTCTTAGACAAAAAAGGCTCACTTCTCACCGGATTAACGCCTAATGAAATTGACAAACTAGTCGAAGATGGCACGTTATCAGGTGGAATGTTACCTAAAATAAGTTCAGCACTCGATGCTGCAAGAAGCGGGGTCAAGAGCGTCCATATCATTGATGGCAGAGTGCAGCATGCACTTTTATTAGAAGTATTAACCGACGAGGGTGTGGGTACTTTAATTAAGGCAAAATAATTGTCCAAAATTTGGATTTTTGATTTAGACGATACACTGCACGACGCAAGCTCCAAAATATTTCCAAGTATCAATCAATCTATGACTGACTATGTCAGTCAAAAACTACAAATCACCCATCAAGATGCACATGAGCTCCGGGATCACTATTGGAAAATTTATGGCGCAACTTTAAAAGGTTTAATCGAAAATCATGGTGTTAATCCAAAAGAATTCTTACTCAACACTCACAATGCAAAAGAGCTATCAAAATTTGTGAAGCAATCTCATGCCCTGGAAAATACATTAAAAAAAATCAAAGGGCAAAAAATTGTTTTTACAAATGCTCCACTTCACTATGCAATCGCAATTATTAAATCACTGAATATTCAAAAACATTTTTCTGCGGTTTATAGTATTGAATCAACGCGCTACAATCCTAAGCCATCAATTTATGCGTTCAGAAAAATCTTAAGACAACTTAGAAAAAAAGCTCACCAATGCGTCATGGTAGAAGATGATCTTGCTAATTTAAAAACTGCTCACAAAATTGGTATGAAAACGATTCTAGTATCGAGGCAAAATAAAAAAACAATTTTTGTGGGAAAGCGCATAACAAAAATTACCCAATTAGTCTAAAGAGATTAAATAAGTTTTGTTAATGCCTTTAAGCGAGCCTCATAGATCGCACCCTTAATATCAAGACTGCGCTTATTCTGACTAATTGAACTCAGATTTAATTTATTAAGATGTTTTAAATATTTTTTTAAACATTTTAGAGTTGTTGATGCCTTTCGTAATTGGTTTGGCTCACTACTGATGAAAGCCTCAAAGATTTGCATGACATCTAAAAGTGAATCCGGACTTCTAAATAAATCCATTTTGTAAATTAAATCCAAAATTTGGAAGGGTTTAAGTTTTTTAAATTGCTTTAGATCTGATAAATTCGATATGGTCTTTTCAGTTAATTTTTTGACTGCAGTTGGTACAGATAGTCTTATATAAATTTCTTTTTGAAGTTTGCTATTTACTTTCAAAGGGTAGAGATACATAAAAAATAAAGCTGCTTTAATTTCTGTGGAATACTTTGACTTAAGCGCATACTCAAAACTCTTCTTAATAGATTTTTTATGTTTCACATAATTCATTTCTGGTAGTAATAATTTAAGTGCTCCACATTTATGAAGCACTTCAAACATTAAATAAGATTTTTCTTCAGAAAACCCAACAAATAATTCATGCCAAATTCTTTCTGATGCTACAGCTTCTATTTCTTTATTTTTTACAATCTGCTTTAGAATCGCTGCTGTCTCGGGATGGATTTTAAACTGATGAAATCGAGCAGAAAATCGAGCAATACGTAATACACGAATAGGGTCTTCCACAAAAGCAGAGCTTACGTGACGTAAAACTTTATTTTTAATATCCTGAATGCCATGAAAGGGATCAATAAACTGACCTCTTGCATCCTTTGCAATAGCATTAATAGTCAAATCCCTTCGCTTTAGATCTTCTTCTAGAGTCACTTCTTTTGAAGCATAGACTTTAAAGCCCTTGTATCCTTTTGAAACTTTGCGCTCTGTTCTGGCTAATGCATATTCATGATGTGTTTTTGGATGTAAAAAAACTGGAAAATCTTTACCTACTGGCTTATAACCTAATTTGACCAATTCTTCAGAAGTGGATCCTACAACTACATAGTCTTTATCTTTTACCGGTAAGCCCATGATCTGATCCCTCACAGCACCGCCCACAAGATAGATTTTCATTTATCGGCCAGATTTACTTCTATAAAAATTATATTTAACTCGCATAGGCGATCTATTTTTTTTATTGTTTAGGTAATGCTCTAAACGTTCAAAAGAATGCCGATAATGCATTGCATATTGAGGATCGACTACATTATTGACTTGCATAGACCTCCAATTATCTCGAGTCAATATTTTAACTGGTAGCATTTCCATGCTAAATGCAAGGATATATGAGAGTGGTTTGTTAAGGGGGATAATAAGCCGCTTTAATTTTTCAGACTTAATAATTAGCTTAATAATTTCTTTAAGTGAGTAAACATCAGGGCCACCTAATTCGTAGACTTTTCCGTATGTTTTTTTATCCCAAAGACTTTTAGTGATGATTTTTGAAACATCTTCAATGTATATCGGTTGAAATTTTGATTGCGGCGATAACAGCGCTATCATGGGAAGCCATTTCACGAGCAATTTAAACATATTAATAAAATTATCTTTTGCGCCAAAAATAATAGAAGGTCTTAATATAGTTAAATGTAGGTCTTTTTGTTTATGTAATGCAGCCTCACCAAGTATTTTTGATTTGAGATATAAACTAGGAGCATTAGAGCTTGCGCCCAAAGCACTGACGTGCAAAAGCCGCTTTATACCTAACTCTTTCATCGTTTTAGCTAAATGGCTTGGCCAAATATGGTGAATCTTGTCAAAAGAATCTTTTTTAGATTGATGAAGAATCCCCAAGAGGTTAATGACAACATCTGTATTTTTTAGATCTTTTTTTACTTGCTCGAGATTATCAAGATTAAAGTCAAATATTTGAATGTTCGGATTTACTGTCCAGAATTTAATTTTTTCTTTATTTCTTGAGAATAACTTTAGGCGGTAATTAGATTGATTAAGCGCTAAGACAATGCTGGAGCCCAAAAATCCTGAAGCTCCAAAAATTGCAATTGTTTTTTTTGATTGAGCCACTTTGATCTTAAAGCATTCTTACTATAAATATAAGAATCAGAATTAATGTGATATTCGTTGTGATTTTTAAATACTTTATATATTTTTTATTTTTTGTATTTAAATATAAAAAAGTAAAAGCTACTAATATTGCGAGTAATAAAAAGATACAAAATCTTAAAATATTCATTGGTAAATCCCTGCCATCGGTTGACTTAGAATTTCACTTCTAGAGTTCATGTAACGTGTTGCTAAATTTGATATTTTAGGATCTTTACTATCTAAAGTAGTAAGACTCCAACTTTGTTTATTGGAAATTAATGCAAGCAATAATTTATTATTTAATTCATGGCCTGATTTGTATGCTTTAAAATTACCAATGATTGAGTATCCCAACATATAGAGATCCCCGACGGCATCGAGTATTTTATGTCGCACAAATTCATCGTTGTAGCGAAGTCCATCAGTATTAATAATTTTATATTCATCCAAAACTATTGCATTATCAAGCGATCCTCCTCTAGCTAGTCCATTTGATCTTAAATATTCTACTTCTTGCATAAATCCAAATGTACGTGCACGACTTATTTCATTGATATAGGATGCATCATATAAATCTAGTGCAACTTTATTTGTTGATTCATCAAACACCGGGTGAGGAAAGTCAATTGTAAAATCAACTTTAAATCCTTGGTATGGCTCAAACCTTGCCCATTTATCTTTATCTTTAACTTCAATAACGTCATTGATTAGTACAAATTTTTTAGGGGCATCCTGTTCTCTAATTTGTGCGGTTTGAAGAAGATAAATGAAGGGAATAGAACTTCCATCCATAATCGGCACTTCAGATCCATTTAATTCAATAATAATATTATCAATACCTACTGCAGATAATGCTGACATTAGATGTTCAACTGTCGCAACACGGGAACCGTCTTCCCCAATAGCTGAACACATCTTAGTATCTTTAACCGCGTCAGGACTTACCTTAACCTCGTGATTTTTCTTCTGATCAACTCTTCGAAAAACAATACCTTGGTCAACTTCAGCAGGCTTGAGTGTCATCGTTACTTTCTCGCCATTATGAAGGCCTACACCGGAAGTCTGCACAGACTTTTGAATAGTTCTTTGTTTGATCATTAAATACTTATTCGCCTTTTTTTCTTAAGAATGCTGGAATATCATATTCGTCCATACCTGACATTTTCATGATTTCAACTTGTGCTCTATTCTCATTTGAACTGAATACATCTGGCTCATCATCACTAGTTAGCTCATCTTCTATTATAGGTGTTTTGTTCTGAATGATTGGCTTTGGTTCGATGCGCGGCATTCTTTGTTTTACATTTTGTGCTAAACCTGTTGCCACTACGGTAACTCGAATCGAGTCTTCCATGGCTTCATCAATAACATTACCAACAATGACAGTAGCATCAATTGCTGCAAACTGTTTAATTGTTTCCATGACCTCATGATATTCCTTGAGTGTAAATTTACTGCTTGCTGATATATTAACTAATACACCTCGTGCATTCACTAAATTCACATCTTCTAAAAGCGGACTTGCAACCGCAGCTTGAGACGCTTTGTATGCGCGATGCTCACCTTGAGCTACACCAGAACCGATCATAGCCATGCCCATTTCACCCATCACTGTCTTCACATCAGCAAAGTCCACATTAACCAAACCAGGGCTATTAATAATTTCTGAAATACCCGAGACGGCGTTATGCAACACATCATTAGCAGCATTAAAAGCTTCTAGAAATGGAATATGTTCACCCAACACTTCCATTAATTTTTCATTTGGAATAACAATTAAAGAATCTACATGCTGAACTAATTCATTAATACCATCTGCGGCTATGGCTGTTCTTTTACCTTCAAATAAGAAAGGCTTCGTGACAACCGCGATCGTTAAAATACCTAGTTCTTTTGCAATTTGTGCAATCACAGGCGCAGCGCCTGTTCCAGTTCCACCGCCCATACCTGCTGTTATGAATAACATATCAGCACCTTTAATGGAGCTAATAATTTTTTCTTTATCATCAATAGCGGCTTGTTTGCCGATTTCTGGTTTGGCCCCAGCACCTAACCCTTTGGTCATTGCTTGCCCAATTTGTAAAATATGACTTGCACGACTTTTTTTAAGTGCCTGCATATCTGTGTTGGCACAGATAAATTCAACGCCAGTTAAATTCTTATCGATCATATGATCAATAGCATTCCCGCCACAGCCGCCTACACCAATGACTTTTATGATGGCATTTTGTGATTTGCTATCAACAACTTCAAACATATCCTATCTCCAAGAATTAAAAGTTACCTTGAAACCAATTTTTCATTTTCATGAAGATTTGGTTTATTGAATTGCCATCAATTTGACTCATCATTTCTTTTTCTAATTGCCCTTTACCCATAAGCAATAATCCAATACCTGTAGAGTATCTAGGATTATCGACAACCTCAGATAAGCCCCCTACATTTCTTGGTGTGCCTATTCTAACTGGCATTCTAAATACACTCTCACCGAGATTAACCATACCTTTCATTAAGGATGATCCGCCTGTAATCACAATACCAGAAGCTATCATATCTTCCATGCCACTTCGTTTCAACTCACTTGCAACAAGCTCATAAAGCTCCACCAATCGAGCTTCAATAACCTCTGCCAATGAGAGTGTTGAAATAGTTTTTGACTCCTTACCATCTACTACAGGAATTTCAATTTGTTCTGAGGCTGAAGCTAAACTTCTTGCAGCATAACCATGTTTGATTTTTATTTCTTCAGCTGAGGGTAAAGGAGTTCTAAATGCCACTGCAATATCATTATTGATTTGATCACCAGCAATCGGAATAACAGCTGTGTGACGAATAGATCCATGCCTTAATACTGCAATATCAGTTGTACCTCCACCAATATCAACCAAACACACACCTAATTCTTTTTCATCATCGGTAAGGACTGCCATACTTGAAGCCAAAGGTTGCAGGACCAATTCAGATACTTCAAGTCCACAACGCTTGATACATTTGACAATATTTTGGGCGGCTGCAATCGCGCCCGTGACAATATGAACTTTAACCTCTAATTTCATTCCGCTCATACCAAGAGGTTGTCTTACGTCCTCCTGACCATCAATTACATATTCTTGAGTCAAAATATGAAGGACTTGCTGATCATTTGGAAGCGTAATAGCACATGCGGTCTCAATCACCTTATCCACATCTAATTGAGAAACCTCGGTATCTTTGATCTTCACCATACCATGTGAATTGATACTTTTAATGTGGCTACCAGCAATACCGGTATATACATCAGTGATTTTACAATTTGCCATGAGCTCTGCTTCTTCAATCGCTCTTTGGATGGCTTCCATGGTAGAGTCAATGTTGATGACGACGCCTTTTTTTAATCCTTTTGAGCTATGTTGCCCCAATCCAATCACATTCAATAAACCGTCTGGTTGTAACTCGGCCACAATAGCCACAATCTTAGATGTGCCAATATCTAGGCCAACAATGAGATTTTTTTCTTCTTTTTGTTTAATCATATAAGCGGCCTCTCACCACTATCTATTTTTTGAATAGCTTCAGTTGATTTCTTAATAGCAAAACCATTGGGGTATCTTAAGTCAGCGGAACCGATTCTTTTAACTGAAGCTAAAATATTGTCATACTGAGACATGAAGCGGTTTAAATTCTCTTCGATATTATCTTTGCTTAAAATAATTTTCATATTATTAGTTGTTCTAATGTCCCAAGTGTACCTAGAAGACAGGGAAACTTGCGCAATTTTTAATTGTTTTTTATCTAAAATACTTTGCATTTTTTTATACTCCAATGCTATATATCGCTCCGTCCCATCTGGACCAAAAAATAGAGGTAAGTCTTCATCGGATGCCCCGTGGAAAATTTCACCATTTTCATTAACTAAAGCTATCGCACCCCATCTTCCTATGGCTTGATGTTCCTCAACAAAAACTTCTAATCGATCTGGCCAGACTCTTCTTAGACTTACATTTCTAATCCAAGGTAATTTTGTAAACGCTTCCTTAGTACTATATAAATCTAAAGAGAAAAAATTACCTTTGACAAATCGATCTGAAATCATGCTGACTTGATCTTCATCAAGATGTTGATATTGGCCCACTACTTTAATTTCTCTAATCGGAAATTTAGCAAAATGCATAAATCGATAACTTAATAAAAAAAGTATCAAAATAATATTAAGTAAAAAAACTAAATTACCTAACCAATAAATTTTTAAGTGGTTATTTAACATCTGCAGTTTTTAGTATCTCTAAAACTAATTGATCAAAATTAATACCAATTTCTTTAGCAGCCATTGGCACCAAGCTATGACTTGTCATTCCAGGGGAGGTATTTACTTCTATAAAATAATGACAGCCTTTTTGATCCATCATGAAATCTACACGACCCCAACTAGAACAACCAATTGCTTTGAAAGCTTCTAAGGCCTCTTGGGCAATGAGAGCTTCTTTATCTTCTTCTATGCCTGAAGGACAAATATATTGCGTATCTTCTTTAAGATATTTGGCTTCATAATCATAAAATTCGTTACTTGGTTTAATTTTAATAACTGGTAGCGTTTTATTATTCACAATTGCTACTGTATATTCTTCCCCATCTACAAATCTTTCAACGATTACATTTACATCAATTTTTGATGCCTTTAAAAAAGCTTCTTTATATTGTTGCTCACTTTTAATCTTATCAATTCCAATACTTGAACCTTCATTAGATGGCTTGATAAAAAAAGGTAAGCCAATCGAATCGACGATATCCGTATAAGAAGTTTTTTCAGTCACTTTTAAAAAATCTGGTGTTGAAATGTTAAGCGATCGCCATAATAATTTTGTTTTGAGCTTATCCATACCAATCGCAGAGCTTGCGGAGTCGCTCCCTGTGTAAGCAACTTTTTTTGATTTGAGGAAAGCTTGGATTGACCCATCTTCGCCGCCTCGCCCATGAAGTGCTATAAAAACTCTGTTATAAGTTTTAATTTCCTCAATATTTCTTTCAGAGGGATCAAAGGTGTCAACCTCAATGCCTAAGCGTTTTAAAGCATGAAATACAGCATCACCACTTAAGAGTGAAATAGCTCTCTCATTCGAGTCTCCTCCCATCAACACTGCCACCTTTCCAAAGTGATTGGTCAATTTAGAAACTCTCCTAAAATTTTGACTTCTCTTTCGAGTTTAATTCCTTTTCTTTTAAACACTTCAGACTCAACATGATCAATAATATCTTCAATATCTTTTGCAGATGCATCTCCTAAATTGATAATGAAATTTGCATGCTTATCTGATACTTCAGCATTGCCTACTCTAAAACCTTTTAATCCACAGTCTTCAATGAGTTTTGCTGCGAAAGTATCTTTAGGGTTTCTAAAAGTTGAGCCTGCGGTTGGCCAATTAAGCGGTTGTGTATTTTTTCTATGATTGAGGTATTCTCTAATCTTACTTTCTGGGTCAGCAGTCATGTCCTTCTTAAAATTAAACCAAGCACCTACAAACCATTCATTTAATTTGGGCTTAACCACTTCGCGATAAGAAATCAAAAAATCATTTTTTGGTCTTGTGACTATATTGCCTTTCTCGTCAATCATATTAACTTGGATCACATAATTCCATGTTTCAGAACCGTAACATCCAGCATTCATAGCTAACGCACCGCCCACCGTACCTGGAATACCAGCAAAAAATTCTCCGCCAACATAATGTTCTTTCGCAAGATTTTTTGCAATCTTTGCACATGTATTACCGGCTTCTGCATAGACACCATTTTCAGTCATTTGAATTTCATTTAAAGCAGCATGCATGACAATCACCGTTCCCCGGATGCCCCCATCTCTCACCAAGATATTTGACCCTAATCCAATAAAAGTCAGTGGCTTTAAATACTTTTCTTGCTTTAAGAAATTTTTTAAATCTTCCAAATTTTGTGGGGTGAATAAAATATCGGCAGCTCCACCTACACGCCAACTGTTGTATTTATTTAATGACTCATTTTTTAGAATTGATGCACTCGTCATGTATTTACAATATTCAATATGTCTTTGGTAACTCTTCCAACCGAACCTGCACCCATAACAATTAGAATGGAATCTTGATCAATATGTTGAAGTGCGGTTTTAGCTAACTCGGTAATGTCTTTTTCAAATGAAACTTTATTTGAAATTTTATTCATACTATCCATCATTACCATGGAACTTAGGCCTGGAATTGCTTTTTCACCGGCTGAGTAAATATCGGTAAGGAGGACTTTGTCTGCCTTTTGCAATACTCTTACAAATTCATCAAAACAATCTCTTGTTCTGGTATAACGATGAGGCTGAAAAACAAGATGGATCAATTTATTTGGATATGCATCACGCGCTGCATCAAGGACTGCCTCTATTTCAACAGGATGATGACCGTAATCATCTACCAAAGTAAAAGATTTTTTATTAAACATCAAATCTTTATAAGTTTCGAATCTTCGACCTACACCTTTAAAATGTTTTAAAGCATCAATAGTTTTAGAGATAGGTATCTCAAGTTCATCAGCCAATGCAATTGCTGCTAATGCATTTCTTACATAATGCTTTCCTGGTAGATTCAAAGTGATATCTGTTTTAATCACATCTGAATGTTTAATGCTTACTTTGAAGTGCATTTTGCCTGCATCTGCCCTGACGTCCTCCGCATAAACATCAGCATCATTAGATAAACCATAAGTGATGATGGGTCTGGAAATTTCTGGAAGAATTGATTTAATGACGGGATCGTCAATACACACAATCACGACACCATAAAAAGGTAGTCGATGTATAAATTCGATATATGTTTTTTTGAGCTTATCAAAGTCATTGTCATATGTTTCCATATGATCTTGATCAATATTTGTCACAATAGAATAGACTGGGGTTAAATGTAAGAATGATGCGTCAGATTCATCTGCTTCCACAACAATATATGCTCCATTACCTAGCTTGGCATTCGTATTTAAAGAAGAGAGTCTTCCACCAATCACATATGTTGGATCCATGGAGGCCTCTGCTAAAATAGAGGCAATTAAACTCGTTGTGGTTGTTTTGCCATGAGTGCCTGCTACAGCAATACCTTTTTTAAAGCGCATGAGCTCAGAGAGCATTTCGGCTCTTGGCATAATTGGAATTTTATTTTTTATAGCAGTAATTAATTCAGGATTGCTCTTATCGATTGCAGAAGAAATAACAACGACATCAATATCTTTAACATTTTCTTCAGCATGATTAATAAAAATCTTAATACCCAGATCTCTTAACCTCGAAGTGACGGGGGAGTCTTGAATGTCTGAGCCAGAAACAAAATAGCCTAAATTATGCATCACTTCTGCGATACCACTCATGCCTGAGCCACCTATGCCTACAAAGTGAATTCGATTGATGTTATGTTTCATTTTTTAATTAATTGCTCGCATGCTTGATATATAACCTCTTCAGGTTTTTTTGTTTTATTTTCTAACGCAGCTTTTGACATTCTTAAACATTCATTTCTTGAAATGCTGTTAATGAGACGGCTTAATAATTCTGGTGAAAGGTTTTCTTGAATTATAAGTCTCGCGGCTTTCTTATCGCTTAAGTATTTTGCATTATAAAATTGATGATTATCGACAGCAAAAGGAAATGGTACCAAGATGCTTGGAATTCCAGCCGCCGAAAATTCTGACACTGTAAGAGCGCCAGCTCGAGCAATAACCAGATCTGCCCATTCATACATTTTTTCAATGTGATCCAAATAGGCTCTGCAGTCAGCTTTAATGCCATATTTTTTATAGTTTGTTTTTAATTCTTCAAAATGCTTTTCGCCTGATTGATGAATAATAGTTGGTCTATTTTTAGGTTGAATTTGCTTAATGCTTAGAGGAATCGTATCGTTAAAAAATTTGGCACCTAAACTTCCCCCCACAACAAGCAATCTCAAGGGCCCTTTTCTATTTTTAAATCTTTGCGCTGGTGTTTTAATTTGTCTAATATCATCTCTGACTGGGTTACCAATTTTTTGAGAGGCCCTTAGAAATTTAATTGGAAATGCAGAATAGATATGTGTTGCGATCATCGCTAATAATTTATTAGTGAGACCTGGAATCGAATTTTGTTCATGAATAATGAGCGGCTTTCCCATGAGCTTTGCCATAAGTCCGCCAGGAAATGATACATACCCACCCATCGCAATCACGACATCTGGTTTTTCTTTTCTAATTACTTTTGCACACTGTATGAATGCAATACAAAGTATAAATGGAAGCTTTATCCAACTTAGAAGACCTTTACCTCGAATACCAATAATATCAATCATCGCCTTTGCATAAGGTTTTTTTTCGATTAACTTATTTTCCATACCATGTGAAGTTCCAAGCCAAGTGATCGACCAGCCTTTTGCTTTTAAATAATCCGCAATCGCAATGCCAGGATAGATATGTCCTCCAGTGCCTCCTGCAATTACTAATATTTTTTTATTTAATTTCACAGCGTTAAATTCCTCTTAGACCTCTTCGATTTTCCCAGTCAATTCTGAGTAATATCGCAAGCGCAATCATATTGGCCAATATACCGCTGCCACCATAGGATAAAAGTGGCAAAGTTAAACCTTTAGTAGGAAGAAGTCCCATATTCACTCCCATATTCATGATGCCCTGAACACCAAACCAAATACCAATACCTTGCGATAAAAGTGCCGAATAATAATTTTCGTTAATAATCGCTTCTTTGGCGATTCCAAAGGCACGAATCACTAACCAAGAAAATAAGCCAATAACTACAAGCACGCCCACAAAACCAAGTTCTTCAGCTAATACTGCCAAAATAAAATCAGTATGAGGCTCAGGTAAGTATAGTAATTTCTCAACACTGCCACCTAATCCCACACCAAACATTTCTCCTCGACCAAAAGCCATTAATGAATGCTGTAATTGGTAGTTTTTTGTTAAGGAGTCTGACCAAGGATCTAGAAAGCTTAGTCGACTTGTACGATAAGTCGCTGCATGAATAATCCCCCAGATTGCGGCAGGGGACACAAAAAGAAGTCCTAATAGAATATTTTTATTAATCCCACCTAAAATTAAAATTAAAGCTGCAATCACAGAAATAACAGCAAGCGCTCCAAAATCTGGTTCTTTAATTAATAAAAGGCCTACTACAATAATTGCAGAGGCCATGGGCAAAAATCCCTTTAAAAAAGTGCCAATTTCTTTAGACTTTCTTAGCACATAATCAGAGGCATACATCGCAACGAATAGCTTCATGAATTCTGAAGGTTGTAAATTAAATACAATCAGTGATAGCCAGCGACGACTACCATTAACTTTATGCCCTATGCCAGGAATTAAAACTAATATAAGTAAGAATAGTCCACCTAAAAATAAATAAGGCGATACTTTCTGCCACCAGCGAATAGGTATTAAAAAGGTAATAAATCCTGCAGCTGCACCAATACAAATAAATAAGGTTTGTCTAATCAAGAAATACGAGGAAGAATTTCCAAATTTTTTAGCAGTCTCGGCCAAGGCAATTGATGAGGAGTAAACCATCACAAGACCTATCCCGATTAATATCATCGATACCCAAAATAAGCCATGATCAAATGAGGGCTTATCAATCAGAGATTTATTAGAAAATTTATCTAACATGATTCTCTTTTAATTTCTTTACATAAGCTTTGAAAAGATTGCCTCGCTCTACATAATTTTTAAACATATCTGTGCTCGCACAGGCTGGAGACAATAAAACTACATCACCCATGTTTGCTATCTCAATAGATTTTCGTATGGCATCTTCAAGACTTTTTTCAATATGACTTGGAATGGCAGAAGCGCTAAAAGCTTTTTGCATAATCTCAGCATCTTTACCAATCAAAGCGACATGCTTAATTTTATCTTTTGATGCATACGTTAAAAGATTAAAATTTTGATTTTTTCCATCGCCCCCTGCCACCAATAAAATTGGCTTAGTCATACTTTTTATCGCAGCAATCGTTGCACCTACATTGGTTCCCTTTGAATCGTTATAAAAATCAATGCCTGAAAAAGAATCTACGAATTCAACACGATGAGGTGGCGCATTAAATTCAGCTAAGACTTTTTTAAGGGCATGATCAGGGATATCAAAGGGTTCACAAAGAGCTAATGCTGCCATTACATTCTGAATATTATGAGCACCTTTAAGCTTAATTTCATCGATTCCAATAATTTCAGCATTTCCCTTTGCAATAAAATATTGGCTACCATTTTTTTTAATTCCATAATTTATCCCATCAACATCACTTCCAAATGTGACCGTGTCATCTGTAATGAAGCTCTTAAGATAATCATCATCTCTATTTAAAATACATTTTTTTGCATGATTAAATATTCGATATTTAGCTTTTGCATATTCATCAATCGAACTATATCGGTCCATGTGATCTTCAGAGATATTTAGTATGGTTGCCGTATCAAGAGCGAGAGAATAAGTGCTTTCTAGTTGATAGCTCGATAATTCTAGAACATAAACCTCAGGTACTTTTTCATCTAAAGTATTTAAAATTGGTATGCCAATATTACCCGCTACAATAGTTGTAATACCGGATGCCTTTAATAACTCACCAACAAGCGAAGTCACAGTCGTTTTGCCATTGGAACCGGTAATGCCAATGACTTTCGCACTTGCTGCTTTGACTTGCGCAAATATTTCAATATCACCTATGACAGGTATGCCCTTATCTATAGCTGCTGTTACGTAACTTTCTTTTAATGAAACGCCGGGGCTAATCACAATTAATTCAATATCATTTGTGATACTTTCAGGAAATATTTGCCCAGTTATAAATTCTACATCTTTGAACTTTGCTTTAATTTCGCCAAGCCCTTCAACATTGATTCGCGTATCGATCGCTCTAATGACACAATTTTGATTAACAAGAAATTGCAATACAGATTGGCCTGTGTCTCCGAGGCCAATCACTAAAACTCTTTTTTTGTAAAAATTATTGGTCATCTAATCTTCAGTGATGAAATACCAATTAACACAAGCATCATGGTAATAATCCAAAATCTCACGACAACTTGTGTTTCTTTCCAGCCTTTTTTTTCATAATGATGATGAAGAGGGGCCATAAGAAAGATTCGCTTTCCAACTCCATATTTAAATTTTGTGTATTTGAAATACATCACTTGGACAGCAACAGAGAATGTTTCCACCACAAAAATACCGCCCATAATGAATAGTACAATTTCTTGTCTGACGATTACGGCAATAGTCCCAATGGCTGCTCCCAGCGCGAGTGCACCTAAATCCCCCATAAATACTTCTGCAGGATATGTGTTAAACCATAAAAAGCCTAAGCCTGCCCCTGCCATGGCAGTGCAAAAGATGGCTAATTCACCAGCTCCACTGATATATGGTATGCCCAAGTATTTGGCGATCACATAATTACCAGCAACATAGGCAAATACGCCTAAAGCACTTGCAACTAAAACTGCTGGCATGATCGCAAGCCCATCTAATCCATCTGTGAGATTCACAGCATTACTACTACCCACAATAACGATGTAACTCAAGAGAATGAAAGTTAGTGCGCTCATTGAAAAACTTACGTCTTTAACAAAAGGTAAGATCAAAGATGTCTGTTCAGGAGTCACGGCATTCAACCAAAGATAAATTGAAGCACCAAGACCTATGATGGATTGCCATAAGTATTTTTGTCCTGCACTAATACCATTAGGATCTTTATAAATTACTTTTTTTAAGTCGTCTATAAAACCAATAAGACCAAATCCAAGCGTCACAATCAAAAGTAACCAAATGTAATTATTTTTAATGTCAGCCCAAAGCAGGGTTGAGACAATGATAGATACTAGGATTAAACCACCCCCCATCGTGGGTGTGCCTGTTTTAATAAGATGGTCTTTAGGTCCGTCAGATCTAACTGCTTGGCCAATATTATATTGATTAAGTTTTTTTATAAGCCACGGACCAAAGGCAAAAGAGATAACCAATGATGTGATTGTCGACATCACGGCTCTTAATGTAATGTAATTAAATACATTAAAACCGTGGATTTCTTTAGCTAAAAATTTAAACAATTCAAGTAACATAATTTTTATCTTTCTGAAAAATTTTAAGTAAGTTCCTCAACCACTTCTTCCATTTTCATAAAACGAGATCCCTTTACGAGCACAGATGAGTCTTTTCCAATCTTGGCTTTAACGTATCGAATCAATTCTTTTTTATTCCCAAACCATTTTGCATTACCCTTACATTTACCAATTGTGTATTTAGTAAGTGGTCCTATACCTACAACATCCGAGATTTTCTTTTTATTGATATATGTCCCCAGAGAAGCATGATATTGCATTGCTTTCTTTCCCAGCTCACCCATGTCTCCGATGACTAAAATTTTCTTGCCTGCTTGATTAGCCAACACATCAATAGCAGCTCTCATTGATTCAGGGTTGGCATTATAAGTATCATCAATGAGTATTGCGCCATTCGATCCTTTTTTTACTTCCAACCTACCTGGGACAGGCTTAATAGCCTCAATACCTTTTTTAATAGTTTTAAGCGGAATTTTTAAAGCAATTGATGTGGCAATAGCTGCAAGTGCATTCTTTAAATTATGATCACCTTGTAATTTCAAATTGATATCAATCATCCCTTTAGGTGTGCGGATGTGAGAAATATCTTTTGACGTTTTATATAGATAAACATCAGCTTTTTTATCTAAGCCAAATGAAATAATCTTTTTAGTTTGAGCGGCATTTTTCATTAAAGTATAAAATTCATCATCGCGATTTATAATTGCAATACCGCTCTTCTTCAAGCCTTCAAATATTTCTGATTTAGCTTTTGCAATACCTTTTTTAGAACCAAAAAATTCAATATGCGCTTCAGCAATATTTGTAATGACCGCAACATCAGGTCTTGCTATCTTACTTAGATAACTAATTTCTCCTTTATGATTCATGCCCATTTCAACAACGGCACACTTTTGAGTTTTTTCTAAATTTAATAAAGATAATGGAAGTCCAATATCGTTATTATAATTTCCTTGGCTCATAAGCAGCTTCTTCTTACTTTTCAAATGTATTGATACAACACTCGCGACCATTTCTTTTGTGGTCGTTTTGCCGTTACTCCCTGTTATCGCAACCAAAGGTATTTTTGACTGGGCCTTCCAGTATTGAGCAATTTTTCCTAGGGCCTCACGTCCATTTTTTACTAAAATTTTATTTTTGATTGCTTCTTGTTTATTTCTAACAATTGCTGCAATAGCACCTTTTAGAATGGCGTCAGATGCAAATTGATCTCCGTCAAATTTTTCACCTTTAATGCCAATAAAAAGATCGCCCTTATGGATATCATGGCTATTAATAGAAATACGCTTAATTTTCTTTTTGAGAAGGGCTGCATCTCCTTGATAGGTCCCGCCTACAATTTTTTTAATTTGATTTAAAGTAATTTGCATTAACTTATCTTGTGATGTTTAAGTGCATTTCTTACGCATTTTTGATCACTAAAAGGATACTTAATACCTTTAATTTCCTGATATTTTTCATGTCCCTTACCAGCAATCAGAATCACGTCCTCTTTGTGAGCCAATTGGATTGCCTTTTCAATAGCTTTATCTCTATGAATTTCAATCGAGCATGATCCCTTCATATACTTACTAATTTCTCTAATAATTTTTTTGGGATTTTCATTTCTAGGATTATCCGAAGTAACAATACTCATATCAGCAAATTTTGAGGCAGCTATGGCCATCTCTTTTCTTTTCCCTTTATCTCGATTGCCACCACATCCAAACACACAAATAAGCTTGCCATCAGTTTTACCTTTTAATGTCTGGAGAGCTTTTTGAAGAGCATCTGGTGTATGGGCATAATCAATAAATATTTTCGGCGAAGACTTTTTGCCCATCTTTTCCATTCTTCCTGGCACCTGAGAAATATGAGCTAAATGTTTAACAATTTTTTTAACTGCAAAACCAGAACCAACAAGTGCACTGATGACCGCTAGAATGTTATAGACATTAAATTCTCCAACTAAAGGAACATTTACTTCATATATTTCTTTTTTATAATCTAACTTGAATGATGTGCTAGATAACGAATAATTTATATGTTTAGCGCGAATATCACCACTTTTAATACCATAAGTGATCACTCTTACTTTATTTTTAGCAAGCGATGTCTTTATTTTTTTTCCATAGGCATCATCTATATTGATGACAGCTACTTTTAGAGATGGAAAATGAAATAATTTCTTTTTTTCATTGAAATAATTTTTAAAAGTGAGATGGTAATCTAAATGATCTCTCGATAAATTTGTAAATACAGCCACATCGAAATGAATGCTATTTACTCGGCCCTGTGCCAAAGCATGTGATGAAACTTCCATGACTACTGACTTCACATGACTGACTCTAAATTCTTTAAATATACGATGATTTGAAATTGCATCTGGTGTTGTATAAGCGTGTGCTTTTAGTTTTTTAAACCCATAACCAAGTGTACCAATTAAGCCAGTTTTTTTACTTAAAATATTTTGAAGTTCTGCAATCCAATAAGCACATGAAGTTTTTCCATTAGTTCCAGTCACACCTATCGTGTGAATTTTTTTTGAAGGCTCTTTAAAAAAGATATGTGCTATTTCGCCTTCTCTGTTCTTTAAATCATCAATAGGAAGATGTGGAATATGCCAAGATTTTTTCCATACAAAATCTTTTTTTTCATACAAAATTGCTTTTGCTCCTTTTTTAAGAGCATCAGCAATATAATTTCTTCCATCGACATGTGAGCCTGGATAGGCAAGAAATAGAGAATTCTTTTTTACGTGCCTACTATCATTTGAAATGTCAGAGAGGTGAAGTCCAATTTTTTTTAACTCACTCTTCATATTGTTTCTTTAGGCTCTGCTTTCTCGAGCTGAGGTAATGCATTTGGTAACTTATCGTCTCGAGGAATATTTAATATCTTCATGACATCTGTCATCACATTACTAAATACTGGCGCCGCGACTGCCCCACCAAAATGACTTCCTACAGTTGGCTCATCAATCATGATAGCCATAATAATTCTAGGGTTTGTTGCGGGAATTAATCCGACAAATGAGCCTATATTTTTATTTTTTTCATATTTTCCATTATTTAATTTTTCTGCTGTACCAGTTTTACCAGCTACTCTATAACCTTTTACTTTTGCATTTCCCCCTGTTCCATCTTCAATAACACCCTCCATCATTTCAACCATAGTTTTAACTGTTTCTTTCTTAAAAACTTTTGTTCCCATGACGGGTTCATTGCGTTTATACAATGTAATAGGTTTTAATTCTCCGTCATTAGCAAAAACTGTATATGACTGAGCTAACTGAAGCAGTGTTAAATTAATACCGCCGTATCCGTATGAGACCGTCGCTTGTCCTACCACTCCCCAATTTTTATAATTTCGTAATACACCGCCTACCTCACCAGGAAATCCAACATTTGTTCTCATACCAAATCCCACTTTATTTAGAGTGCCCCAAAGATTTCTAGGATCCTGCATAAGACCGATTCTCGCAGCACCAACGTTTGAAGATTTAGCAATCACTTCAGATACTGTCATAGAGAGGCGTCCAGGTTCTGCATGTGCATCATGAATCGTAAAGGATCCAATCTTCATAAATCCTGCTGAAATATCAATGTTTTGGGTTGGACGAACTAATCCACTATCTAATGCAGCTGAAACCACAAAAGGTTTCATGGTAGATCCTGGTTCAAAAACATCTGTCACAGCTCTATTTCTTGTCGGTCCGTTTCCAGCATTCAAATTATTTGGGTTATAGGTCGGTAAATTGGCTAGCGCTAAAATTTCGCCTGTTTTTGCATCAATGACAACAGCTGATCCTGCTTGTGCTTTATGCTCCTCAATCGATTTTGCTAACTCTCTATAAGTTAAATATTGAATTCTGCGATCAATAGATAAAGTAATGTCATTTCCGTCTTGCGGTAATTTGATATCATCAATATCGTCAACAGATCGACCGAGCTTATCTTTCAATACTTTTCTTCGGCCCGCAATGCCTGAAAGTGATCTATTTTGAGCTTTTTCAATGCCCTCCACGCCGACATTTTCCATACTTGTAAAGCCTACCAAATTCGCTGTCACTTCACCTGCGGGATAAAATCTTTGGAAATCATTTTCAAAACTTATACCAGGAATCCTTAACGCTTTAAGTTGATCTGCATCACCTGGTGGCACTCGTCTTTTTAGATATACATTTTCTTTAGTGCTATTAAATATTTTGTCATCAACTTCATTACTGCTGAGCTTAAGAATAGTTTCTAATTGAGTTCTTTGCTCTTTAGTCATTTTTACTTTTGCAATTTTTGGATTAGCATTAACAGAAAAGACCGGTGTACTCAGAGCTAAAATATTACCGTGTCTATCTGTGATTTTTCCTCGGTCAGCGGCGAGAGAGAGAATTCGATTGCTTGTTGCAGTTGCTTTTTCTTGCAAGAAA
>RHAY01000021.1 GCA_010031285.1 Methylophilaceae bacterium
TAATCGGTCACTTCTTTTCGCAACTTCTGAAATTAAAACAACCATACTAGAGGTCATTAATAGTTTAAATAAAATCCACATTATTACTTTTCTTTTTTTTGGGTTTCTATGTTTGGTTTTTCTTCAGGATAAGCTTTTAAATAAAGTGCTAAATCCTGATCCAGTGTATCCCAGTTTACTAGACTTGCTACCTTTTTTGAGATGCTATGCATTAAAGTATTTCGATGCTTACAAAAATTTGTCAAAGGGATTAACTGATGACCTGTTTCAATTTTAGCAGGATAAGCTGTTTGCCCACTCTGAATTGTCTTAGCGCCCACTTTATATGCCCAGTTGACAACCTCAATCCATAAACGGAAATAGAGAAACCAATCTTGGGGTGCATCATAGTCTATACCAATAAATTTATTAATGACGTGCTCGCCTAGATTAAAACAGAGCATAAAGGCGACAATTTCATGTGAAGATTGATGTCTTAAAATAATAAAGTGGGCTTCTTTTTCACGAGAGATAAATTCAAAGAATTCTGGTGTAAGCTCTTCAAATTTTGTTTTCCCTTTCAAGTAAGTTCTTGAGAATAATCGATAGAGCTTATGAAGCGTTTGATTATCAGGCAAATGAACAACACTTACATCGAGAGGGGCAGCCATGGCAGTAATTAATTTTTTATTAAGTTTTTGGCGTCTTGATGATTTAAGTGAGGCAATGTAATCATCAGTTTTATTACCTTGAAGGGTTACCAATGCTGACGGAAAGCTTACGAGTGGAAAAAGATTATAAGAATTAGAAATCCTTAAAAGTACTTGATGAAATGACTTTGGAAAATCCTTCCACACCATCATAGGCGCATTATATTTTTTCGCTTGTTTTTCAGCCGCCTCTTGGATACAAATAAAAATATCATCTTGAGTTAACCCGCTATTCTTTAAAAAATTAGGGTCAATGCCGATATGACCTTCATCAGAACAGGCGCTCCCTATAAAAAAAGTCCGCTGGTATAAGAACGAGGGGATGACTTTGCCAATTAACTTTACGAAAGGTAGCACCAAGGGTGGCATCACAAGTTCAATAGGCACGTCCATGACGAAGGCGGGGGCAATGGCGACGGGTTCACTATTATAAGAAATAAGCCCATAGGTAAAAGTAAATTGTCTTTCAAGGTGAGAACATTCAAGTGATCGATACCACCATTGACCTTCATAAGGCGCAGGAAAGCAATTATCCCAGAGCGCTTGTGGTATTTGCGATTCAGAATTAAGCCATTCGAGAGTGAGCTGTTGTATCATTTATGAGAATTATACTTAAAACATCATAATCCTCAGCTTATGCAGAAATTTTTATTTTTTTTAATCACACTTCTTTTTAGTAGTTCACTTTTAGCAGTGTATTCAGATTATTGTGTCACATGTGAGCGGGATTCACACGGCCGTATTAAAAGAAGCCTAGAAGCTAAAAAGGCTTTTAAAAAAATGCAGCCATGCCCATCTACAGGCAAATCTTTTGGCCGCTGCCCTGGCTATATTATTGATCATATTATTCCACTCAAGCGAGGTGGATTAGACGATCCATCTAATATGCAATGGCAAACAATTGAAGAGTCTAAAGAAAAAGACAAATGGGAATAATCTTTTGTGCATGTTGTTACATATAACTTAAGTTAAGCAAATTCAATTTTGTGATTTCAATTAAGCAATTTTTGATCATACCCTTTTTGCTTTAGAGTACAGTTAAATTCTTATCTACTGTTAAAGCCAGTGAGAAAAATGAGATTAAAGCTGCAATTGAAAGATAGAAGCCCACATAGTGAATGCCATAGTTTGTTGCCATCCATAAGGCAATAAAAGGCGCAAATGATGCACCTAAAATTCCTGCTAGATTAAATGTAAGCGATGCGCCCGTGTAACGGACATGAGTTGGAAATAATTCAGAAAGCATTGTCCCAAGGGGCCCATAGGTCGTTCCCATCAGCCCCATCCCGATCGATAAGAAAAGAAGAATAATAGAGTTATTATGCGTATTGAGCATAGCGGCCATCGTGAGGCCAAAGATTGCAATCAAAAAAGAGGCAAGCATTAAAATAATACGACGATTGAATCTGTCTGCTAAAAATGCTGAAATTGGAATGAATAGAGCAAAAAAGAAAACTGAAAAAAGTTGCATGATTAAGAAGCTTCTTCTCGTTAATCCCAATTCACTCGTTGCCCATCCAAAAGTAAATACCGTCGTTAAATAAAATAGAACAAAAGTAGCTACCGCAACTAAAGTTCCTAATATAAGTTCGCGTGAATGTTTTTTTAGAATAGTCATAAAAGGTAAATGTGTATGCTTAATTTTTTTTGCAGAGGCTAAAAATACAGGTGTTTCTTGAATTGTTAATCTCACATATAAACCGACCAGAATGAGAAGAGAGCTTGCGATAAAAGGAATACGCCAACCAAAATTAAAAAACTGCTCATTACTAAGCGAATCACTCAAAATAAGAAATATACCGCCTGATAGAAATAAACCAATTGGGGCGCCTAATTGAGGAAACATTCCATACCAAGCTCTTTTATGAGGCGGTGCATTTTCAACAGCAAGTAGTATTGCACCCCCCCACTCTCCCCCGAGACCAAAGCCTTGGCCAAATCGACATAAAATTAAAAGAAGAGGCGCTAAAAGGCCAATTTTTTCATATGTAGGGAGAAAACCAATGATGACAGTTGAGATACCCATCGTTAATAGAGCAGCCACTAAAGTTGTTTTTCTTCCAATACGATCTCCAAAGTGACCAAAAAAAGCTGACCCAATAGGTCTTGCAAAGAAAGCCACTGCAAAAGTGGCAAGTGATTGCAACATGACCGTCGTTGGATTAGAGATTGGAAAAAATAAACTTGGAAAAACAAGTACAGCTGCGTTGGCGTAAATGTAAAAGTCAAAGAATTCAATCGTTGTGCCGACGAGACTTGCGAAGAGGATGTGCCATGCAGAGTTTTTAATCATTATTACTTTTATTTATTTAATTGACTCTACTTTAACAAAAAGCAAAGACGGTTTCATTTAAATATGTGATTTCAAGTAAAATACTTTACATACTATGAAACGACAAAAATTTTACATCGATTATCCGCAAGAACATCAAGGGGACGCTTTGCATGCTTATCAATGTAAGCACTGTAAAATAGATACGGTGAAAATTAATGGCTTACTTGAAAATCATTTGCCAGAATGTGTTTACAGAATTGAAAAAGAAAAAACGATTACTGAATAAGTCCTCGACCAATTAAAGCCGCACCAATCACACCCGCTGAATCGCCCAGCATGTTCTTTACAATTGGCGTCGTCGGTATATCATTAAAAATACGTGCATACACTTCATCCACACCCTCTTTGTACAAGCTTTCTTCATTCGAAAGCCCGCCACCTAAGACCACAATGTCAGGATCCAAGATATTAATGAGATTAGCTAGTGCTTGACCAAAATGTGCATAAAAATCTTGTTTAATTTTTTTTAACGATTCATCCTTTAATGACGTCTTGAAAAAATCGATCGCTGTAATTGTATTGCCTGTTTTATCTTGAATTCTTTTTTCTAAACCACCACCTGATATGAAACTTTCTACACAGCCGTTTGCACCACAATAACAGGGAGAGCCTTGAGGGTCGATGACCATATGACCCCATTCACCCGCAATATTTTGTGGGCCCTGTCTAATTTTTCCATCAAAGACAATGCCACCCCCACAACCTGTTCCCATAATGACACCGAATACAGAAGGGTATCCTTTGCCCGCACCCATCAATGCTTCCGCAAGCGCAAAACAGTTAGCATCATTTTCAATGATGATGTCATGCACTAATTTATCTTCAAGAAGAGATTGAAGCGGTAAACCATTTAGACAAAGCGTATTTGAGTTTTTCAGTAGGTGTGTTTTTTTTGAAATTGAACCAGGCGTGCCTAAGCCTAGGGTATGGTTTTTGTTTTGTATCGATACAATCGCTTTTGTATAGAGAAGATGAATTTGGTTAAAGATATGTTCACTACCTAAATGCGCTTCTGTAAGAAGTCTCTCACGAAATAGAATATTGTCCTGACTATCTAATACAGCCACCTCAATTTTAGTGCCACCTAAATCAATACCAATATGATAATTAGCGGTCATTTAATTATTTTGAAAATGACGTCTGATATACCAGATGATAAAGATGATTGCGCCACCTGCAATCACATAATGAAATTCATGGAAGTAAACTTTTAATGTATCCCATTGTTCACCTAATATCATTCCAATATATGCGAGTGCCCAGCACCAGATAAAGGAACCCACAAATGTATAGATAATAAATTTAGTCATATTCATACGCGCGATACCTGCGGGCAATGCTATAAATGTTCTCACTGCAGGAAGGAGGCGGCCTATAAAAATAATGATCTCACCATAATTTTTAAACCAGTCATCCGCCATCTTTAAATCTTTTTTGGAAATGAGCACGAAACGACCATACTTTTCAGCGAGTTTTCTGCCACCTGTTTTGCCAACATAGTAAGCCGGTATAGAACCTAATACGCAACCGAGCGCGCCCATAAAAGCGACGACCCAAAGCACCATCTCACCTTTAAAAACAAGATATCCTGCAAAAGGCATAATAATTTCTGAGGGTAATGGGATACAGGCTGATTCAATCCCCATAAGTAAGACGATACCCCCATACCCCATAGAAGATATGACATTCATAATCCAAACAGCTAATAATCCGATGAGTTTTTCTAGCATTGCATTTAGCCTAACTAAAGTGATATTGAATTCTATCGTATGTTACATAAACGTATAGTGAATCAGTAAATCTTTACTATAATTAAAGTATCTAACCTTAAAAAATATTTATGAAAAAGATGACGATTTTATTTTTACTTACCTTGCTTTCAGCTTGCAGCATGATGACTTACACGAATCAGGGTAAACTATCGAATACAACTCAAACCTATATTATCAACTGTGCCTTCTGGGATGCATGTTATGCTAAGGCAGATAACTTATGTTCAAAGGGTTATAGCCTTGTCGATAAATCAACAAGCCTTCCTTACAGTTTAGAAATTTCCTGTAAGTAGTCTCTAGATATCTAACGGTCAAATCTATTATCCACCCACAATTTCTAAAGAGAGTTAAATGCAAATCCAATTTTTAGGAGCAGCAGGTGAGGTCACGGGATCAAAGTATCTTATTGACACAAGACTTCAAGAGTCATCATGCAAATTCATGGTGGACTACGGCATGTTCCAGGGTGCCCGAGAGGCCGATGAAAAGAATTTAAAACTCTTACCGATTCATCCAGAAGAAATTTCTTTTCTAATTCTCACACATGCCCACATAGATCACTGTGGACTTATTCCTCGCTTATGTGCCCAAGGATTTAAGGGCCCTATTTATTGTACGACCACCACTGCAAAACTACTTGAGATTATGTTGCTTGATAGTGCGCATATTCAGGTCTCAGACTTTGATAGGGCTGAGAGAAAAAACAAATTAGGCAAATGGCGTGGTGATATGCCAATCCTGTTATACGATACCAAGCAGGTAATTGAGTCACTTACTCAGGTCAAAGCTATTCCTTATGCTAAAAGGTTTTCACCTGCCTTAGGCATTGATGTGACCTTTGAAGACGCGGGACATATTTTGGGCTCCTCTATTGCGGTCATTGATGTCAAAGAAAAAAATGAAACCCCAAAGCGCTTAGTTTTTTCAGGTGACTTAGGTATGTTTGAAAAACCTATCTTTCGTCAGCCTGCGTTCATTGAATCTGCAGATGTATTAGTGGTTGAATCTACATACGGAGATCGAGTGCATCGAGGGATTAAAGAAACAGAAGATGAGTTGGTTGAAATTGTGACACAGACATTAGCTAGGGGCGGCAATGTGATCATGCCAGCTTTTGCGGTAGGCAGAACACAAGAGATACTTTTTATATTAGCTGACCTCATCAGGCGAGAGCGTTTGCCTCATTTGAATGTGTGGGTTGACTCACCTATGGCGACAAAAGTGACCGAACTTACCGGCGCCTGTATAGATGAGCTTGATGATGATGCAAAGTTACTTTTTCAATGGCTATCTACTCATAAGAATAAAATTGATGTGAGATTTGTGGCTGATGTTGAAGAATCAAAATCATTAAATCGATTAAAAAGTGGTGCGATTATTATTTCGTCCAGTGGCATGTGTCAGGCAGGACGAATTCTTCATCATCTGATTAATAATTTACCTTTCGAAAAGAATGCGATTGTGATTACAGGATTTCAGGCGCTCAGAACTTTAGGACGAAGATTGGTGGATGAAGCCGCTTCGGTCAAAATTATGGGTGAGTATGTGAACGTCAAAGCATCCATTCATACTCTGGGAGGATTATCAGCACATGCCGATCGCGATAATTTATTAAAGTGGTTAAAAGGATTTAAACAAAAACCAAAACATGTATTTGTGGTTCATGGAGAGCCGTCAGCTTCTATTCATTTTGTGCAATCGATTCGAGAAACTTTAAATTGGAATGATGTGATTATTCCAATACATCAAAGTATATTTGATATCAGCTAATCGCTAAGCCTTTTTCGTCAAACATACCTTCAAAGAGTGCAGAACTTAAATAACGCTCAGCAGTGTCAGGCAGAATCACAACAATTGTTTTATTTTCATATTGAGGAAGTTTGGCAAGTCTCACAGCGACTGCAGCTGCCGCACCACAAGAGATACCTGCCAAAATACCTTCTTCGCGTGCTAATCGTCTTGCGAAAGCGATAGCTTCTTCGTTACTAATTTGCTCTACCTTATCAACAAGAGATAAATCTAAATTGCCAGGAATAAATCCCGCACCGATCCCTTGAATTTTATGAGGTGAAGGCTTGATTTCCTCACCATTTAATTTTTGTGTGATGACAGGACTTAAAGAGGGTTCGACCGCGACTGATTCAATATTTTTTTGCTTGGTATGCTTGAGATAGCGAGTCACACCTGTAATCGTGCCGCCAGTTCCAACACCTGAGACGAATACATCAATATTACCGTTAGTATCATTCCATATTTCTGGCCCTGTCGTTTTTTCGTGAATCGCAGGATTAGATGGATTATTAAATTGCTGAAGCAAAACATATTTAGTATCAGTTGCTGCAATTTCATTCGCTTTCGCAACAGCACCATTCATGCCCTTTGGACCTTCTGTTAAAACAATTTTAGCTCCTAGCGCAGTTAAAAGTTTTCTGCGTTCCATGCTCATGGTTTCTGGCATGGTGAGTGTAATAGGTATGCCTTTAGCGGCAGCGACAAAGGCAAGTGCGATACCTGTATTACCACTTGTAGGTTCAACAATTTCTTTTCCAGGTCCAAGTAAATTTTTTTCAATGGCGTCATTAATCATGGCAACACCAATGCGACACTTTACAGAGTAGGCTGGATTTCTACCTTCAATTTTTGCAAGTACAGTTGCTTTGGCACCATCTGTGACACGATTTAATTTGACAAGTGGTGTATTGCCTATGGTTTGAGAATTGTCTTCAAAGTACGCCATGATAATTCCTTAAAATTTAAATGTTGCTATTAACCAAAATGATAATGTTTCTTCAATGCTTTTTTAACATGCCACGTGCAGGAGAGTCCTTCCTTAAAAGTAACAAGATCACCTTTGCCAAAATTTACAGGCTCTCCTCCATCAGGCGTTACCGTCACTTCACCCTCTAGAATGTAGGCAATTTCTTGTTCTGAATAGCTCCATGGAAAAGTCGATGGCTCTTTTGACCAAGTAGGACAAGACTTAATACCTAAACTATTGAGCCTTTCTTCACTTGGATTTTTTTCAACAATAATTTTTGACATTTCTTATCCCCTGAGATATTTGGATAATTCATTATAATAAGAATATTAAAATATTAGTAAATCATCATGCTTAACCAAGATCAAATGCATTTCCTTCTAAGCATCACTTAATGACTAATCAAGAGATAGATAAAGTAGGTTGGCATTTTGATCACAGCTATATAAAGCTGCCTAAAGATTTTTTTGTTGAACAACCTCCAGTAAAAGTTCAGAAACCAAAACTTATTTTATTAAATGAACCCTTGTTAAAGTCTTTAGGTTTAAATAAAGAAGCTTTAAGTTTTGATACCTGGGGCACTATCTTTTCTGGAAATAGTATTCCTCAAAAAGCTTATCCGATTGCACAAGCATACGCAGGTCACCAATTTGGACACTTTACTTTGTTAGGCGATGGCAGAGCTGTCTTACTGGGTGAACAGATGAATCCAGATGGCGAACGTTTTGATATTCAGTTTAAAGGATCAGGACAAACCCCTTATTCTAGACGCGGTGATGGTCGAGCAGCATTAGGACCCATGATACGTGAGTACATCATTAGTGAGGCAATGCATGCGTTAAATATTCCAACAACAAGAAGTTTGGCGGTAGTTGTCACAGGAGAAAGTGTGATGCGTGATGAATTATTGTCTGGTGCAGTGCTCACAAGAGTTGCAAAGAGTCATATTCGTGTAGGCACGTTTCAGTTTGCTTCCACACTAAATGACATTCAAAAATTAAAAGCCCTCACTGATTACACAATTGATCGACACTATCCAGAGTGCAAAGAAAAAGATAATCCTTACCTTGCATTTTTAAACGCAGTAATTGAAAGGCAAGCATTACTGGTTAGCCAATGGATGCATGTAGGTTTTATTCATGGTGTGATGAATACAGATAATATGGCGATCTCTGGCGAAACTATTGATTATGGTCCTTGCGCATTTATGGATCGCTATCATCCTGAGACCGTATTTAGTTCGATTGATCGTCAGGGTCGTTATGCATATGCTAATCAAGCGCCTATTGCACAGTGGAACTTAGCAAGATTTGCTGAGACCTTGCTTCCACTCATAGATCAAGATGATGATAGATCGATTGAATTGGCAACTCAATCCGTGAATAGTTTTTCAGAGCAATTCCAGGCGGCATGGCTAAAGGGCATGCGACAAAAAATAGGTTTATTCAGTGAAGAAATAAGTGATACTGATTTAATCAATGAGTTATTAGTTCTTATGCAAAAAAATAAAGCTGACTATACGCTCACATTTAGACATCTTTCTTCAGATGCGATTTTAAAGAACGCTATTTTTGAAGATAGATCATTTAAGGCTTGGTATCAAAAATGGATGCATCGCATTCAAAAACAAAAAGAAGGTGAGAAGGCATCAAAGCTTATGATGTTAAAGCATAATCCA
>RHAY01000201.1 GCA_010031285.1 Methylophilaceae bacterium
GGTATCTTTTGCCATAAAATGGCCCGCTAAAATTTCTTTAGCGAGTGGATTTTCAATTTCAGATTGAATCGCTCTTTTTAATGGTCTTGCACCATAAACTGGATCAAAACCTTCTTTTGAAATTTCTTCCAAGGCAGCATCCGTAATGTCTACTTTCATCTCAAGTTGCGCCAATCGATTTTTTAAGTACTGCAATTGAATTGCTGCAATCGATTTCACATGATCATCACCTAACGCATGGAAGACAACCACTTCATCAATACGATTAATAAACTCTGGACGGAAATGATTTTTAACCTCGCCCATCACGGCTAATTTAATCACTTGATAGTCATCGCCTGACATCGACTGGATCATATTAGAAGCTAAGTTAGATGTCATAATAATTACCGTATTTTTGAAGTCCACGGTTCGGCCTTGACCATCTGTTAAGCGCCCATCATCTAATACTTGAAGAAGCACGTTAAACACGTCTGGATGTGCTTTTTCTACCTCATCCAATAAAACAACACTATAAGGTTTTCGTCGCACAGCCTCAGTAAGGTATCCACCTTCTTCATAACCCACATACCCTGGCGGCGCACCAATCAAACGTGCTACAGAATGCTTCTCCATAAACTCACTCATATCAATTCTGATTAAATGATCTGGTGAATCAAATAAAAAGTTAGCCAATGATTTACAAAGTTCCGTTTTACCAACGCCTGTAGGGCCTAAGAATAGAAAAGAGCCATAAGGTCGATTAGGGTCGCTTAGGCCTGATCGTGATCGACGGATTGCATCCGACACCACACGCACAGCCTCATCTTGTCCTACGACACGCTCATGGAGTTTATCTTCCATTTTTAAAAGCTTATCGCGCTCACCTTGCATCATTTTTGAAACAGGAATACCTGTGGCACGGCTCACAACCTCTGCAATTTCATCGGCACCAACTTCTGTGCGCAACATACGATTTGCTTGTGGTTTAGCCGTCTCAGCTTTGGTCGCTTGTTTAAGTTGTGTTTCTAATTCAGGCAA
>RHAY01000202.1 GCA_010031285.1 Methylophilaceae bacterium
TTAGAGAGGATAGGTATTACTTGTAACGAAGATCCTGAAACATCTAGAAAACTTATTTTAGATACTAACCAAAAAGATATAAAACTTATTATTGTAAGAGCTACAGATGTGCCAACTTACGTTGAATATGGGGCAGCTGATATTGGTATTACAGGTAAAGATATTCTTGATGAATATATGGGGGAAGGACTTTATCAGCCCATTGATCTTAATATTGGTCGCTGCAAAATGATGGTCGCGGCTAAAAAAGATTTTGATTATGCAGGCGCTATTCAAAAAGGTGTCCGCTTAAAAGTCGCGACAAAATATGTAAAAGTAGCTAAAGAACATTTTGCAAAAAAAGGCATGCATATTGATTTAATTAAGCTTTATGGCTCAATGGAATTAGCTCCGCTTGTAGGTTTAGCAGATGTGATCGTAGATTTAGTGAGCACGGGTAAAACTTTGAAGGCTAATAACCTCGTTGCAGTTGAAGATATTTCTGATATCAGTTCAAGATTAATCATTAATCAAGCTTCATTAAAATTAAAAAGAGAACTCTTGCAGCCTATTCTTAGTCAATTTGAAAAAGCACTTAAAACCTAATCATACTTATGATTCAAATTAAAAAATTAAATACTCAAGACGCAAACTTTAAAGATCAGTTAAGTCAGCTTATTTTCTTTGAGGCTGAAGAAAATACTCAGATTGAAAAAACGGTCGCAGAAATTTTAAGTGATGTGAAAAAAAGAGGTGATCAAGCCGTAATTGAATATACAAAAATATTTGATCACGTAGATTTTTCTCGTATGGAAGAATTTGAAATCTCTAAAGAAGAATTAAATTTGGCTCTAGAAAGTCTTCCTAAAGCATCAAAAGATGCGCTTGAAGAAGCTGCTAAAAGAGTTTTTGATTATCACAATAAACAATTAATGAGCTCATGGAGCTATACCGAAGATGATCAAAGTTTACTTGGTCAAAAAGTAACTTCGCTAGATCGAGTAGGTTTATATGTTCCTGGAGGAAAAGCAGCTTATCCTT
>RHAY01000203.1 GCA_010031285.1 Methylophilaceae bacterium
ATAATGCAAAATAGTCCTACAGAATATTTAAAACCAAGAATTGTAAATGTTGAAGTTATAAACCCAGTAAGAGCTCGCGTCACTCTTGAACCTATGGAGAGAGGTTTTGGCTTTACTTTAGGTAATGCATTAAGACGTGTTTTATTGTCCTCAATTCCTGGCTATGCAATTACCGAGGTGAAAATTGATGGCGTAGTTCATGAATATTCAACTTTAGATGGTGTGCAAGAAGACGTAGTTGATATTCTTTTGAATTTGAAAGGCGTTGCATTAAAGCTTCATAGTAAATCTGAGACAATTCTCACGTTAAATAAAACTACTGAAGGTCCAGTAACAGCTGCTGATTTTGAAATAAACCATGACGCTGAAATTATTAATCCGAATCATTTAATTGCGCATCTTACAAAAGGCGGAAAATTAAATTTAGAAGTTAAGGTTGAGATGGGTAGAGGATATCAGCCTGTTCCAGCAAGAAGAAAATCAAACCAAGAAGATAAAACTTTAGGTTTTATCATGGTAGATGCTTCTTTTAGCCCAATCAATAAAGTAAGTTATTTTGTTGAGAGCGCGCGCGTAGAACAAAGAACAGACTTAGACAAATTAATCATGGATGTTGAAACTAATGGTGTTATTGATGCTGAACAAGCAATTCGAGATGCTGCTCGAATTTTAATGGGACAACTTTCTGTATTTGCTAACTTAGAAAGCGCTCTAACTGAAGTCGAAGTTAAACAAGCACCTCAAGTTGACCCGGTTTTATTAAGACCCGTTGATGATCTAGAGCTCACTGTAAGATCAGCAAATTGTTTAAAAGCAGAAAATATTTATTACATTGGCGATTTAATTCAACGAAGTGAAAATGAACTTTTAAAGGCTCCAAATCTTGGAAGAAAATCACTTAATGAGATTAAAGATGTTCTTGCTTCTAAAGGTTTAACTTTAGGTATGAAGCTAGAAAATTGGCCTCCAGCAGGTTTAGAAAAAGCGTAATTATTAAATAAGAAAAATTTGAGGGTAAGA
>RHAY01000204.1 GCA_010031285.1 Methylophilaceae bacterium
AAGAAAATTAAAATAATCTTCGATTGTTTTAATTTGGGCATCGATTGTTTCAATTGTATTCATATGATGTCTGAAATTTGCAGAATTTTTTAATCCTTTTGTGTACCAAGAGATATGTTTTCTTGCAATTTTTAATCCTGCGTTTTCACCATAAAAATCATAAAGTTCTTTTACATGAGCAATCGTTATATTTTTGATTTCATCAGTAGACGGGTTATCTAAATGCTTCCCTGTTTTGAGATAGTGATCAATTTCTCTAAAAATCCAAGGCTTACCTTGAGCAGCTCTTCCGATCATTACCCCATCTACACCGGTGTAATCTAAAACAAATTTAGCTTTTTCTGGTGAAGTGATATCACCATTCGCAATAACGGGAATTTTGACTGATTGTTTTACTTTGGCGATGGTGTCATATTCAGCATCACCCATGTACAAACAAGCTCTTGTTCTGCCATGAATAGCTAATGCTTTAATGCCAATGTCTTCGGCAATTTTTGCAATTTCTATTGCATTACGATTTTTGGTGTCCCAACCAGTTCTTATTTTTAATGTGACAGGAACATCTACAGATTTAACCACGGAAGATAATATTTTTTGTACAAGCGGTTCATCTTTGAGAAGTGCTGATCCTGCCATGACATTACATATTTTTTTCGCAGGACAGCCCATATTGATATCGATAATTTGAGCGCCATGATCCACATTAAATTGAGCTGCTTCAGTAAGACAGTGCAAATAGGTTCCATTTCCATTAAAAATAATCTCGTAGTCGCTCCCATGGCAGGCGTTACAGACCGTCCTTTCCGTCAACTTTGTAAAAAATTTGGCGCTGGCATGGCGGTAAGTGAAATGGTGACATCAAACTCACTTTTATACGGCAGCCAAAAAACACTTCGTCGCGCCAATCACGAAGGTGAAGTAGATCCAATTTCAGTTCAAATAGCTGGCGCTGACCCAAAAATGATGGCTGAAGCAGCTCAGTTTAATGTGGATCATGGCGCTCAAATTAT
>RHAY01000022.1 GCA_010031285.1 Methylophilaceae bacterium
ATGTACTGATCGATTTTTCATCCATCGGACACTCTCGCGCAGGGAGTAATTTAATTTCATTTACGGGATAAAGTGTTCTTTGCGAATCAACATCGAATGTTCTAATAGAATCAATCTCATCATCAAAAAAATCTAAGCGATATGGGACTATGCTTCCCATAGGAAATAAATCAATCAAACTACCTCTCACTGAAAATTCCCCTGGAGCCATAACCCGAACAACATTCATATAGCCATTGAGTATCAATTGATTTTTAAAAGCCTCAATATCAACTTTCTGCCCTTTGGCAAAATGAAAGCTAAATTGCTGTATATAACTCTTGGGTGGCAATAAATGTAGGGCGGTTGTCACAGGAATAATGACTACATCAAAACTTTTCTGAGTGACTTGGTAGAGCGTAAGAAGTCGCTCGGAAATCAGATCAGGATGAGGAGAAAAATGATCATAAGGGAGTGTTTCCCAGTCAGGCAAAAGATTAATTTTTAAATTTGGACTAAACCACAGTATTTCTTCCATGAGACGTCTTGCTTCGAATGCAGTTTCCGTAAAAATAGCTAAATATTTTTTACTCTTAATAATTTCATCTTGAATATATCGAGCTAAAGAATAGCTATCCGAGCCATCAATATTTAAGATTGATAGTGATTCTTTATTTTGATTAATTGCTTCTATTGACATATATTGCATGTATAAATGATTATTAATATTATAAGCTTTAAAGGCTGCATTCATTTAGAGGGAATATCATGAACGATAAAGAATTAGTCGCACATCAAGCTTTACAATATGTTAGTGAAAATATGATTGTAGGCCTAGGTACCGGTTCTACAGCTAACTTCTTTATTGATGCTTTAGCTAAACGAAATAAAGAAAAAAAATTAAATATAAGAGCGGTCTCAAGTTCTGTTGTCAGTATGATTAGAGCGAAAGAAGTTGGTTTACCGCTCTTATCAATAGATCAAATAAAAGAAATCGATCTTTATATTGATGGCGCAGATGAAATTACATCTGACCTTACTTTACTTAAAGGACGTGGCTATGATCTCGTTCGAGAAAAGCTACTGGCACGTTCAGCCAAAAAATTTATTGTGATTGCTGATGAATCTAAAATCGTTAAAAATATTGGTGACAACTTCCCTATTCCCTCAGAAGTTCATCCATTTGCTTGGGAACTCGTAAAAAATGTCTTAATGAAAAAAGGTACAGGGGATATCAGAATTAATGCAGCAAAAGATGGTTATGCCATTACTTCATGTGGAAATTTTGTACTTGATTTTAATTTTGCTGAAAAAAGTAGTGAAAACTTAAATAACATACTTTCATTAACACCTGGCATTGTGGAACATGGTATTTTTTACAATTTGGCTCATGGTGCTCTAATTAGCCACAATGGAAGTATTCGTGAAATTTGGAAAAGCTAGATCTTTTCAATACCGCCCATATAGGGAATCAATACTTTAGGTATCGAAATACTGCCATCTTCATTCTGATAGTTTTCAATAACTGCAACTAAGGTTCTACCTACAGCTAATCCAGAACCATTTAATGTGTGAAGAAATAAATTCTTTCCATCTTCACTTTTAAATCTAGCTTTTAAGCGCCTAGCCTGGAAAGCTTCACAATTTGAAACAGATGAAATCTCACGATAAGTATTTTGTGATGGAAGCCAAACTTCCAAATCAAAAGTTTTTGCTGCGCTAAATCCCATATCGCCTGAACATAATGACAATAATCGATAAGGGAGCTCTAATGAAGTCAAAATAAACTCAGCATGTGAAACCATCTCTTCTAATGCTTCGTAACTTTTATCAGGATGCACAATCTGAACCATTTCAACTTTATCAAACTGATGCTGCCTAATCATGCCGCGCGTGTCTTTTCCATAGGATCCAGCTTCTGACCTAAAGCATGGTGTATGTGCGGTTAATTTAATAGGAAGATCAGAGTGTTTAATAACTTCATCTCGAACAAAATTTGTTAGCGTCACTTCAGAAGTTGGAATTAAATATAATTTGTTTTCATTATGTGAAAGGCTAAACAGATCGGCTTCGAACTTAGGGAGTTGTCCTGTGCCTATTAATGTCTCGCTATTCACTAAATACGGCGTATAACATTCTTTATATCCGTGTTTCTCTGTTTGAGTGTCAAGCATATATTGTGCAATAGCACGATGCAGCCTTGCGAGCTTACCTTCCATTACTACAAAACGAGCTCCAGAAAGCTTTGCACCTAAATCAAAATTAAGTCCAATATTTGCACCCACATCAACATGGTCTTTAACTTTAAAAGTAAATTTTTTAGGTTCACCTACCGTCTTAACTATTTTGTTATCGGCTTCAGACTTACCCAAAGGTGTCGACTCGTGCGGAATATTAGGAAGATTCAGCATGAACTGATTAATTTTTTCTTGTAGTTCAGCCAATTCTGACTCGCCTGCTTTTAAATCATCAGAAATAGCATTTACGCTCTTCATAAGTAAATCAGTATTTTCATTTTTAGATTTAGCAATACCTATTTCTTTTGAAATAGAGTTTCTTTTTTCTTGAAGATCTTGCGTCTTTACTTGTAGCTCTTTTCTTACGTTTTCTAATGACTGAAAAGTACTCACATCAAGATCAAAGCCTCGACTTAAAAGCTTTTGTTTAACAAATTCAATATCGTTTCTTAATATCTGAATATCTATCATAAATACCCTATTTCTTTAGCTTGTCCTGAGATTTTAAATAATTCATTTTTTCGAGAATTTTACTCTCTAATCCTCGAGTTGTAGGCTTATAAAATTCAATGGGGTCTAAATTATCAGGAAAATATTTTTCACCTGCTGCATATGCCTCAGGTTCGTTATGGGCATATCGATAATTTTTACCAAAATCCAATTCTTTCATAAGCTTAGTTGGCGCATTTCGAAGATGAACAGGTACATCACTATTATCACCGTCACTTACAAATGCTTTCACTTCATTAAAGGCCATATAGGCTGCATTACTTTTTGCCGCAACAGACAAATAAATCACTGCGTTTGAAAGTGCTAATTCACCCTCAGGTGAGCCAAGACGTTCATAGATTTGATAAGCCTCTAAAGCAATAGTTTGTGCTTTTGGGTCAGCTAAGCCAATATCTTCAATTGCAATACGAACAATTCTTCTTGCCAAATAAAGTGGGTCAGTGCCACCATCAAGCATTCGATGGAGCCAATATAGAGCTGCATTAGGATCAGAACCTCTCACAGATTTATGTAGTGCCGAAATTTGATCGTAAAATTGGTCTCCACCTTTATCAAAACGCCTTAATTTACTTGTAATCGTTTTCTTTAAAAAATCTTGATCAATTTTTTTTACTTTTAAAGACGTAGCCGTATTAAAAAGTAATTCTAAAAAATTAAGTAGTCGTCTGGCATCGCCGTTGATATGGGCAATCATTTCTTGCTTAGCTTCTTCATCGACTTCAATATCGGGCGCAATATAATTCTTTGCTTTTTCGTAGATCAAGTGAAGATCTTCTTGATCCAGCATTTTTAAAACGTAGACTTGTGATCGGCTTAATAAAGCGGAATTAACCTCAAAAGATGGATTTTCAGTTGTGGCTCCAATAAAAGTTATGAGCCCTGATTCCACATGAGGCAAAAATGCATCTTGTTGACTTTTATTAAATCGATGAACTTCATCTACAAATAGAATTGTCTTCTTATTATATTGTTGTAAATTAAGCTGGGCTTTATCTATAGCTTCACGAATATCTTTAACGCCAGATAAAACTGCGGACACAGATATAAACTCAGCATCAATAGAATTAGCAATCACACGTGCGATAGTTGTTTTTCCAACTCCTGGTGGCCCCCAAAGAATCATAGATGGCAGATTTCCTGATTCAATTGCGACGCGTAATGATTTACCTTCAGCTAAAATATGTTTTTGTCCTGCAATTTCACTGAGAGATTTCGGCCTTAAATATTCAGCAAGAGGTACGTGGGATTGATTAGATTCAAACATTTGATTCATGAGTGCTATTTACCTGAAGTCTCTTCTTGAATAAGCCATTTACCATCTATTTTTTTAACTATGAGAGATTTATTAGAATCTTCAGTTAATTTGTCAGAAGTATATTTTTGTTTAAATTGTATGCGGGCTAAATTTTCATTTTTCATAGTCACTTTAATATCTTCAATTTCAATAAGAATTTTTCCTTGTGATGAGATTTTTTGCTTCCTTGTAGCTTGCCATAAAGCTAATGCATCACCGTTAGGTGTTTTAAAATCTTCGGCATACTTACTTAAGTAAACTTCAGTATCTTTGGCTGACCAAGCATTTGCCCAATTAGTCACAAATGCAATCAGCTCTGCATCTTTATTAACAGGTTTTGAAGTTGGCGAATTATTAGAAAGTACCCCATTTTGAACAACATCCACTCCCGTAGGTAATTTAAATAAAAAATCATTATCTACAAGAGTCACATTGTATTTTGCATTTTTAAAACTAATTGTTGTGGTATGTTCAAATGCATCCACAATTTTCATTACTGATAATTTATTTTCAGTTAAGCCAAGAATAACTTTACTAAATCCAGTACTCTCTTCCCTTGGAGTTGCTTCAACCCATTTAATATTCTGGCTGTCTTCATAATTAACTCGATCGTCTAAATTTTTAAGCATGAAATATTTTTCAATATTTTTACCTGCAATAATCAGAAGTGGTGTGGACCCCGCAACTTTGGCGATAGGATTAATAGACACTTGTCTCAAATCTTGATCGTACATATATAGTCGATCACCATCGCTGATAATTTGATTCTGATAAGGTTTTAGATAATCCCACCTAAATTTATTTGGTCTTTTAAACAACATAACGCCTTCAACATCTTGGAGTTTTAAGCCTTTCTTATCCAAAACAACCTGACTAAATTCGGAAGACATGCTTGATATGTTATTTACAAAAGCATTTAGATCTGAAATCCCATCAGCAAATGCATTAAATGAAATTATTAAAAAAACAAAAAAAAGTTTATTCATTTTGATTGGGAGCGAGGATGTCTCTATTGCCATTACTTTGCATAGCGGAAACAAGACCAGCTCTCTCCATATCTTCAATAATTCTTGCAGCACGGTTATAACCAATGCGCAAATGTCTTTGTACTGAAGAGATGGATGGTTTTCTAGTTCGTAGAACTAACTCTACAGCTTCATCATAAAGTGGATCTTTCTCGCCAGAGAAATTAGAAAAAGAATCGCTATAATCGCCACTCTCCGAAGTTTCGTTAGTTAAAATACCTTCAATATAATTAGGTTCACCATGAGACTTAAGATAACTCACCACCTTATGAACTTCTTGATCAGATACAAATGCGCCATGAATTCTCTGAGGATAGCCTGAGCCTGCGGGCTGATATAACATATCGCCTTGTCCAAGAAGGGTTTCAGCACCCATCTGATCTAAGATTGTTCTGGAGTCAATTTTGCTGGAAACTTGAAATGCAATTCTTGCAGGAATATTGGCCTTGATAAGTCCTGTAATAACATCAACAGAAGGTCTTTGTGTTGCTAAAACTAAGTGAATACCAGAGGCTCTTGCTTTTTGAGCCAGCCTTGCAATGAGCTCTTCAATTTTTTTACCTACCACCATCATTAAATCCGCTAACTCATCAATGACGATCACAATAAGTGGCATTTCAGATAAAGGTTCAGTATTTTCTGGATTCACAGGATCTGAGATTGGTGAACCATCTTTCAAGCTATCTTTGATTTTTTGATTGTATCCAGCGAGATTTCTAACACCTAACATAGACATTAATTTATAACGCCTTTCCATCTCAGCCACACACCAATTTAATGCATTAGCAGCTTGGCGCATATCAGTCACGACTGGGGCTAATAAATGAGGAATACCTTCATACACAGATAACTCAAGCATTTTAGGGTCAATAAAAATCATCCTGACTTTTTCAGCATTAGCTTTATAGAGTAAACTTAAAATTAATGCATTAATTGCAACTGATTTACCTGAGCCTGTCGTACCTGCAATTAATACATGTGGCATTTTAGATAAATCAGCAACTTCTGGTCGACCAGAAATATCCTTCCCTAAAGCAATCGTCAGTGAAGCGCTGGTATCTGCAAATATTTGAGAGCTCATAATTTCTGACAAGTAAACAATCTGTCTCTTAGGATTAGGAATCTCTAATCCCATACATGTTTTTCCAGGGATTGTCTCAACCACACGAACACTCACCACAGAAAGGGCTCGCGCCAAATCCTTTGATAAATTAGTGACTTGACTTCCTTTCACACCTGGTGCGGGCTCAAACTCATAACGTGTGATGACTGGGCCTGGTTGAGCTGATATCACTTTAGCTTCAATACCGAAGTCCATTAATTTTTTCTCAATGAGTCGAGAGATAAATTCAATCGTTTCTGGGGACTGAGGTTCGACTTGATGTGAGGGTTGGTCTAAAAGATGAAGTGGCGGCAATAAATTATCGCTAAAATTAAACAAAGGAATTTGTTTTTCTTTTTGAACGCGCTCACTTTTTTTAATTTCAACTTCTGGCGTTTCAATATTAACGGGAGATCTATTTTCAGATTTTCTACGCTCGCTTTCTAAGAGTTCCAATCTTTGCTGCTCAATAATTCTTCCATGTTTACGATCTTGCCAATCTCTATAACGAAATTGCACTCTTTGAAATAAAGCAAAAGTAAAGTGGCCGAAATGCTCTGAAATTTTCAGCCATGACCATCCTGTAAATAAACTGAATCCGATCGCAATTGATGTCAGGAGAAAAATAGTTGACCCTATATATCCTAGTGATGCACGTAATACTTGATCAAATAATTTCCCAATTAAGCCTCCTTGGCTAAGGGGAAATTGAGCTGTCAGATCAATAAGATGACCAGCTTCAAATGCGGAAGAACACGAAATAAGAAGAAAAAAACCAAAATAATTAAAAAGCAAAAAAGAACGGTAACCTTTTAGCTCTTTATTGTATTGTGGGTAAAGAAGCCAGATGCTAAAGAAGCATAAAAAGCTTAACCACCAACTTGATAAACCAAAAATATAGAGTAAGAAATCGGATAGATACGAGCCAATGATGCCACCAGCATTATGAATTGAAGTTGCCCCGCTAACGCTATGAGACCATGAAGGGTCTTGGCTTGAGTATGTCGCGAGTGTGATGGTTAAATAAAAGCCTAAAAAAATTAAACTTAACCACCAAGCTTCGCGTGTTAGCTTATTTTTAATCCCACTCAGTTTATTATCCTGAGCGGTTTGAATAGCCTTTGTAGACTCTGATTTTTTTTTAAAAAACAAGGTTATAAGTACCCGGAAAGTTTGATCAATTATATCAGTTTGAGATGCCAAAAAAGGATGAAAAGAGCCTTAAAAAGTCCTCGTTCTATCAAAAATAGGTTTGCTTAATCAAGCGATGAAAACTAAAATTGATCGTTTGTAACTCCACACTCTTTTCAGGAATTTTTATGGCAAAACATGCCCGACTTATCATCTTAGGATCTGGCCCAGCTGGCTATTCCGCTGCAGTATATGCAGCTCGCGCAAACCTTAACCCTGTCCTTATTACAGGCATTGCTCAAGGCGGTCAATTGATGACGACGACAGATGTAGATAATTGGCCGGCAGATCCTAACGGTGTCATGGGTCCTGAATTAATGGAACGTTTTGAGAAACATGCTAAACGGTTCAATACCGAAATAGTATTTGATCACATTCATACAACATACCTCAAAGAAAAGCCTATTCGACTCGTGGGTGATTCATCCGAATACACTTGTGATGCCCTTATTATTTCCACAGGTGCATCAGCAAAATATCTTGGGCTGCAAAGCGAAACTGCATTTTTAGGTAAGGGCGTTTCAGCCTGCGCTACATGCGACGGCTTCTTTTATAAAAACCAAGAGGTTGCTGTAGTTGGTGGGGGTAATACAGCAATTGAAGAGGCGCTATATTTATCAAATATCGCAAATAAGGTGACATTAATTCATAGACGCGATAAATTTAAAGCTGAAGCTATCCAGATGGATAAAATATACGATCGCGTAAAAGAAGGAAAAATTGTCCTTGAGACATTCAAAGTTCTAGAGGAAGTATTAGGCGACGCTTCTGGTGTTACGGGTATCAAAATCAAAGATGTAAATACAAATGAAAGCAAATCAATAGCACTCAAAGGTATTTTCATTGCCATTGGACACCAACCCAATACTTCAATTTTTGAAGGCCAATTAAACATGGAAAATGGATACATTGTTACCAATGCAGGCCGTGAAGGTAATTTTACAGCTACTTCAATTCCTGGTGTATTTGCAGCAGGTGACGTTCAAGATCATATATACCGTCAAGCAGTGACAAGTGCTGGTACAGGTTGTATGGCAGCTCTTGATGCAGAAAGATTTTTAACAAAATAATGTCATGGCCACAAACGAAAAAGATGAAATAAATTTATTCAGAGAAGCCATTAAAGGAGCAACTCCATTAAAAATAAATCCGAAAAAAAAAGAACATAAAGCACTTCAAAAAAAACCCAAACCCGTACCTCTGAATTTCATAAAAGACGAAAAACAAGCACTAATAGATTCAATTAGCGATCACTACGAACCACTTCATGATATAGAAAATGGGGAAGAGCTCTTCTATATTAGGCATGGTCACTCACCTGATATTTTAAAAAAACTACGAAAAGGCTATTGGGTTGTGCAGAAATCTATAGATCTTCACGGGATGATTTCAGACGAAGCTAAAGCTTATGTTGTTCAATTTATTGCAGAATGTAAAAAAAATAATATTCGTTGCGTTCGTATTGTTCATGGTAAAGGTTACAACTCCAAGAATAAAGAACCTATTCTTAAAAATAAATTAAAACATTGGTTAGCGCAAAAAGAAGAAGTGATAGCCTATGCGCAAGCAAGAATTCATGACGGTGGTAGTGGCGCAGTTATTGTCTTATTGACTGCTCACTAAGCTTCTCCTAAGAATCCACCACTTTGATGTTTCCAAAGCCTCGCATATAAACCTTTCTTTTTAATAAGTTCGTTATGACTGCCCTCTTCAATAATCTTACCTTTATCA
>RHAY01000023.1 GCA_010031285.1 Methylophilaceae bacterium
AACTCATCAAAATGTTTAATAGAAATACCACGCCTTGTTTGCTCTTCATATAAAAATGCTTCAATAAGAAGCGATGTTGCTAAAATTTTATTTCTTGGGCTATAAAGCAAATTGGAACGTGGTACGTGTGTTGTGCATACGGGCTTACACTTTCCACAACGCAAACAATCACTAATTGAATCTGCTATTTCTCCAATAGCAGATTGTTCCATAATGATCGACTCTTGCTCTAAGAGTCCAAAACTTGGCGTGTAGGCATTCTCTAAACCGGATCCCGGAAGTAATTTACCTTTATTAAAATGTCCATAAGGATCTACTTTATTTTTATATTTTTCAAATGCTTCAATTGTGCTTTCGTCTAAAAATTCCATTTTGGTAATACCAATACCATGCTCACCAGAAATGACGCCGTTAAGACTTCTAGCTAAAGACATTACTCTTGCTACTGCCTCATGAGCTTCTTGCATCATTTGGTAGTCATCTGAGTTAACTGGAATATTAGTATGAACATTACCGTCTCCGGCATGCATATGAAGAGCTATGAATACTCTGCTTTTTAGAGTATTTTTATGTATTTGATCTAATTTAAGCAAGAAGGTTTGATATTCTCTTCCGCTAAAAATCTCATGGAGCGGTTCTTTAAGTTCTTTCTTCCATGAAATTCTCAACTCATAAGACTGAAGCGCTCTAAATATATTTTCATACTTATATTCAAGATGATCATGTCTTTCAAGAAGACTTGAAAGTGGACCATCTAAATTGTCGAGCATTTGGCCCCATTTTTCTCTTAATCCATGGATCAAATCAATACTCATTTTTTGTTTAACTTGATTAAGCTCTGGATCTGAATTTAAACCTTCTTCTTCATAGATAAATTTATCGTGTTCAATAAAAGTTTCTAAGTCATCTAACAGTTTTAATTTATTCCTGATTGAGAGCTCAATATTGATTCTTTCAATGCCATCCGAATATTCGCCAAGCTTTGGAAGAGGAATAACGACATCTTCATTAATCTTGAATGCATTGGTATGTTTAGCAATGGCTGCTGTTCTTGCTCGATCAAGCCAGAAACGTTTTCTTGCATCTGCTGATACTGCTATAAAACCTTCACCATCTCTTGAATTGGCTATCTGTACAATTTGAGAAGCTGATAAACCTACAGCATCCTCATCGTCACTTGCAATATCAGCTATCAAAACCATACGTGGACGTTCTTGTCTTGCGGCTTTAGTGCTGTATCCAACAGCTTTAATATAACGCTCATCCATATGCTCAAGACCAGCTAAGAGGGTGCTTTCAGACTGATCTAGATAATCTTTAATTTCAACAATTGCCGGAACGGCATGAGATACATTTCCAAAAAATTCTAAACATACAGTCCGTATATACTTAGGCATTTTATGAAGAATAAAAGTCCCGGATGTTATAAGACCATCACATCCTTCTTTTTGAACGCCTGGAAGACCACTCAAAAATTTATCAGTAACATCTTTGCCTAATCCGATTTTTCTAAAACTGCTTCCAGGAATTTCTAATATTTCTGGCTCATCTATTAATTCTTTGCCATTAGGTTTGTAGCGACTGATTTTGAAACGTACTAAATCTACATCGTGAATTTTGCCAAGATTGTGATCCAATCTTTCAATCTCAACCCAATTCCCATCGGGATCCACCATTTTCCAAGAAGCTAAATTATCTAACGCTGTTCCCCAAAGCACGGCTTTCTTACCGCCAGCATTCATCGCAATATTTCCGCCAATGCAACATGCATCCGCAGACGTGGGGTCGCAAGCAAATTCGAGACCGTTATTTGTTGCTACTTCCATAGCGCGTCTTGTAACAACTCCTGCACCACATTTCACAACAGGGACTCGCTCACTGACGCCAGGTAAATTTTGATATTCGACGTTACTTATATCATCGAGTTTTTCGGTATTAATGACGGCCGAGAATGGAGTAAGCGGGATAGCGCCGCCGGTATAGCCTGTGCCGCCCCCTCGAGGGATGATCGTCAATTCAAGATCAATGCATGCTTTTACAATATGTGCGATCTCTTCTTCGTGATCTGGGTTGATCACAACAAATGGATATTCAACTCTCCAGTCTGTTGCATCCGTCACATGAGATACTCTTGCTAAACCATCAAATTGAATATTATCTTTTTTAGTAATTTTTTTTAGTTTAGAAAAAATCTTTCTTCTAAGTTTTTTGACTAACTTAAAGTCGCTTTCGAAAGTCTTAACAGCTTTATTAGCTGCCTCAGCAAGTTCCATAACTTTCGCATTTCCAGAGCTTCTTTCCTCAATGGAATGGATGCGGTGGTTCATAGCATCTACTAACGCTCTAAGTCGCTTTGGATTTTCCAAGAGATCATCTTGAAGATATGGATTTCTGTTAACTACCCATAAATCGCCCAAAACTTCGAAAAGCATTCGGGCGGATCGTCCTGTTTTTCTTTCATCTCTTAATTCATTTAAGATGTTCCAGATATTTTCACCCAGGAATCGAATGACGATTTCTCGGTCTGAAAACGAAGTATAGTTATACGGTATTTCACGCAATCGACTGATTGGAAATGGTTGCGTTTTAAAAATAGATTTGACTGTTGGGGCGTTCATTTAAATATATTTAATTTAACCGTGAGCATATCATGTAGCACTATTGCTAACAACGTTATAACCCATAGGGTTATTGAACTTAAGGTAAAAAATTCAGTTAAAATATGGTCTCAATCTACTTGGTCTAAAGAGCCTGTTTTCACCATTTTATGAACCCAATAACTTCAACAAAGTTCAGATTAATTTCTCAATATTAGCCAAATGCTCTGGATAAAAACCTTACATATTATATTTATGGTGACTTGGTTTGCTGGCCTTTTTTATTTACCAAGACTCTTTGTCTATCACGCAATGAGTAAAGATAAAATTAGTCATGAAAGATTCATAATTATGGAAAGAAAGCTTTTTTTTGGCATCATGACGCCTGGGGCTTTCTTAACAATTCTTTTCGGGGGATGGCTCTGGAATCTCTATGGTGTTACTGAACAATGGCTTGAAATTAAACTGGGTCTCGTCATTTTATTAGTCATCTATCATTATCTGTGCTTTAGACATCTTGTTGATTTTAAAAATAATAAAAATAAACGTACCCATATCTATTTCCGATGGTTTAATGAAGTGCCTGTTTTAGCCCTTATTGCCATAATCTACCTCGTCGAATTTAAACCAGTATGAGTATATTAATTTGTGGATCATTGGCTTTCGATACCATCATGGTATTCAAAGACCAATTTAAAAATCATATCCTGCCTGAAAGCATTCATAAATTAAGTGTAGCTTTTTACGTACCAGAACTTAGAAAAGAATTTGGTGGCACTGCAGGGAATATCGCATACAACCTTAGGCTACTTAATGAGAACCCTATTATCATGGCAACAGTAGGTAACGACTTTTCAACTTATTTTGACTGGCTTAATCAAAATGGGATTAATACGCAGCATATCAAAGAAATTAAGGCTCTCTATACAGCTCAGGCATACATTACAACTGATCTGAGTGATAATCAAATTACTGCATTTCATCCAGGCGCTATGGTGGAATCTCATCAGAACAAAATTAAAGAAGCTAAAGATGTATGCTTAGCAATCATTGCTCCAGATGGCAAAGATGGCATGATCAATCACGCCAAAGAATGTAAAGCCCTTGGCATTCCGTTTATGTTTGATCCTGGACAAGGCTTGCCTATGTTTAATCGAGAAGAACTTTTAGAGTTTATTGAAGATGCTACTTATATTGCGCTGAATGATTACGAAGCTACTCTTTTGTCTGAGAAAACTTTTCTTTCTATAGAAGAACTTTCTAAAAAAGTAGAGGCATTGATTGTCACTATGGGTGCTGAAGGTTCCATCATTTATGCTGATAACAAAGCATATAAGATCGACCCAATTAAAGTCGATATGGCTGTTGATCCCACTGGATGTGGCGATGCCTATCGTGCAGGCTTGCTTTATGGAATTTCTAAAAAGTGGGATTGGCAATCGATAGGTCGATTAGCTTCTGTAATGGGATCTATTAAAATTCAAAATCAAGGTGGGCAAAATCATCATCCAACCCGAGATGATATTGAAAGAATTTATACCAAAAAATTAATTCAAGAAAATAGCTAACTAAATATCTTTCGAATTAGTTTTCACTGAAAAAACTAATTTGTCATCAAGTCTTAACGCTGTTAAAGTCTTGCCCCAAACACAACCTGTATCAATTGCAAAAATATCTCCTCTTGTCACAAGACCAAGAGCAGACCAATGGCCGAAAATAATCGTATTGTCCTTGGTTTTTCTCTTAGGGAAGTCAAACCAAGCCTTTAATTTTTTAGGCATATTTTTTAGTTCGCCCTTGTAAGAAAAATCAATAACTCCGGTTGTCGTTAAAGCCCTTAATCTCGTTGTCGCATTAATGATGATTCTAGCTTTATCATTTTTATTTAAAGTGTTCGACCATTTATCTGGCTTATTACCATAAATGGAAGATAAAAATTCTATATATTTTTTGCTGCGAAGTTGCGCACTTACTTCTTTTGAAAATTTTATGGCATCTTTAACAGTCCATTGAGGCAAAAGCCCCGCATGTACCATTAAATGTTTTTTTTCATAATGAACTAAGGGGAGAGACCTTAGCCATTTAAAAAGGATATCTGAGTCTTTTGCTTTAAGAAGGCGCGATAAAGTATCTTCATTGTCTGGCTCGATAACTTTATATTTAATAGCTAAGGCATGCAGATCATGATTACCCAGAACAGCAGTCACTGAAGATTTATTTTTATAACACCATCTTAAAACTTGCAATGACCCTTTACCGCGATTAATTAAGTCACCAACAAGCCAAAGCTGATCCCTTCCTCGCTTAAACTTTATTTTTTTTAATAAGGCTAAAAAAGAATAATAGCAACCTTGTATATCACCAATTGCATAAATTGCCATGGATGATTATTTTTTAAAATTAGCGCCCGAAGAGTTTGTCATATATAAAACTGCCCCTGCAACTTCAGCATCAGATAAAGATGCATTGCCACCTTTCGCTGGCATTGAGCGAATCCCTTTAAGAGCATGCTGCACAAGTGTTTCGTAGCCTTGGGAAATTCTTGGTGCCCAGGCTTGTATGTCGCCAAATTTTGGTGCATTTAACATACCTGCCTGATGACACATTGAACACACTGCTTTATACACCTCTTCGCCTGATTTACCACCTGATGCAGATCCTTCTGCAACAGCTTGAGCTAATTCGACTTTTGCTGCTTTGAGATTTATTTGTATCAATAATGATTAATGAAATAGGTAAAATAAATCCTATAAACATAATTACTAAAAATTGTGGTATTAAAAATTTATCTGATTTTACGCTCATAACGAATTCCTATAATTAAAATTGAAGTGAAATTTTGAAATAATGATCTAACAACAAAGCTGAGAATATTAAACTTAAGTAAACAATAGAATATTTGAAAGTCTTCATTGATAATTTATCACTATAGTTTTTATAAAGTTTAACTACGTAATACAAGAAAATTGCATTCAGAATAAGTGCTGACAAAAAATAAATAAGGCCGCTCATACCAGAACCAACCGGCATAAATGTTACTACTATCATAATAATGGTGTAGAGAAGAATATGAAGTAATGTAAAGGACTCCCCATGTGTCACAGGGAGCATTGGCATACCTACATTTTCATAATCTTTTCTACGGTAAAGAGCAAGCGCCCAGAAATGTGGTGGCGTCCAACTAAATATTATCAAAAATAAAATTAACGCCTCAGGACCAACAACATTATTAACCGCAGCCCAACCTAAAATAGGCGGCATAGCTCCCGACGCACCTCCAATAACAATATTCATTGGGGTAGCTGGTTTTAAAAAGATGGTATAGATCACTGCATAGGCAAAGAAAGTCGCTAGGGTAAGCCACATTGTTAACGGATTGACAAAGTAAAATAAAATTAAAAGGCCGAAGCCGCCGAGTAATGAAGCAAAAATTGAAGTTTGTGATGAAGAAATTTTTCCGGTAACTGTTGGTCTACCTTTTGTTCTTGCCATAACGGCATCAATTTTTTGCTCAATAAGGCAATTAAAAGCAGCGGCGGCACCAGATACAAAGCTGATACCAATAATTGAAGCTAATAAAATATCAACTGGAACCATTCCTGGTGTAGCTAAAAACATACCAATAACAGCTGTAAATACAATCAAGGCTGTTACTCTTGGTTTACATAAAATGAAAAAATTTTTCAAATCAATATGTAATCCAGATAATTTATTATTTATTGCTTTAGCCATAAATTTAAGATCTCAACTTTGTAATTCTAGAATTAAGAATTACCGCAAGAACTACGAGGCTTGCAGCTCCAAGTGTATGTATAACAGCAAGTATGATTGGTAAATGTAGCAATAAATTAACGACCCCTACAATAAATTGAGCGGTTATTACAAATAATAAAATATAACCTAGGCTTCTCATCGTCTTGTATTTTAATATGACACTTGCAAGATAGCCAAAAAATAACCAGGTAATTAATGCGCCTAATCGATGTATCCATTGTATTGTTTCAAATACTGCTAAAGGTAAAGGTGAACCATCACTCAATTTACCTAAATCCCGAAAGAGATCAAAAGCATCATTAAAATTAAGATTGGGTATAAGAGCGCCGTGACAAGTCGGAAAATCAGTACATGCAAGGCCTGCATAGTTTGTGCTTGTCCAACCGCCTAGAAAAATTTGAACGAATAATACAACCAAAGAAAATCTTACTAACAAAATTTCATACTTATACTTAAGAGTGTTTGTTTGAATTTTCCCCCAGTAGCGGTGAGTTACAAAAGTTAAGAGCCCGAGTGTAGTCATGCCACCTATTAAATGTGCACTTACTACTATGGGTTTTAACAAAAGAGTCACTGTCCACATACCAAGTAACGCTTGAAAAATAACTAGAAGAACTATGGCATAAGGTACGATTGGATTTACTCTTAGAATCTTCTTATTTTTATAAGAAATAATCCCTATTAAGAAGATCATTAGCCCTAGAAACCCCGCAATATAGCGATGAATCATTTCCTTCCAAGCCTTAGCCGTTTCGATATGTTGCGAAGGAAAATTTAATTCTGCATTCTCTATAGCTGATTGGCTCTCCGGAACTGAAAGTGTGCCAAAACATCCTGGCCAATCTGGGCATCCAAGTCCAGCATCAGAAAGTCTTACATATGCTCCTAAAACAACTAAACAGAAAGCAGTAATCGTTGCGAGCAGTAGTAATTTTTTAAAGTATTTCATTTATTTAAAATTTGTATAATCTATAATCAGTTAATTTTTTAAAAATTATATCATTCATCACTTATGACAAAAAAATATCAATGGGTTATAGCGGCGCTAACAGTTACCCTATTTTTTGGGCTTATTAGTAATACTATTTTTCCTAATAAAGTACCTAGTTTAAAAGTCTCTTCAACGAAAGGAGAGGCTATGATGATTTATGATAAAAATTATAAATTTACTATAATCAATTTTTGGGCCACAGACTGTCCTGGATGTGTCAAAGAAATGCCAAAGTTAGTTGACACTTACAATAAATATAAAAAACAAGGTATTCAAATTATCGCTGTATCGATGTTTTATGATCCGCCCACTCAAGTTTTAAACTTCATCAAAAATAATAACATTCCCTTTCCCGTTGTAATTGATTCTGACAACAAAATTGCGCAACAATTCGAAAATATTCGATTAACGCCAACTTCTATATTGATTAATCAAAGAGGTCAAATTATTGATCAAATTGTAGGAGAAATCGACTTTAATAAATTAGAAGGCACTTTATCTAAGAATCTTTAATCAGCCAGCCCAAGCTGATTTAAGAAGTCTCGCAATATCTTTACGTATTTCAATCGGCTTAATCTTATTGGTATATAACATCATTAAATTAGACATAGGATCTACAATATAGACATTATCACTATTCATTGCTTTATATAATGACGTATCAAATTGAGAAGAAAGATTTGTAACGCTTTCAATAGGTTTATTAATAATGATTAAATCTGGATATATTTCTTGAATCTTATTTATATTTTTATCAGATGTTATTAGAACTCTTTGAATCCGTGGAATATCCTTTTCAAATGAAGCATGAATTTGACGAAGATCATACAACCTATTTTCACACACTTTATCGCAATGATCTGTCAAATAAACAAAGCTCCACCTTTCATCAAAAAGCTTTCTCTCTAAAATTTCTTTTTTTAAATTCAATTGGAAATGATTTGATACATTAATTTTTATAATTGGTTTGATAAGGCTGCCATAACTAAAGCTCTTTGGATGCCAATTATATTGATACATAATTGTAACTGCTGCAATTGGAGTAACAAAAAAAACAAACATTCCAATAAGAATTAAACGACTTTTTATTTTTGCTGACATATTACTTCCTGTATTTATGTTTTACATTTCGATCAATTCGATGAAAACTTAGATATAAATAAATTAAAACAGAGGCTATAGCAAACCCATACCATTGATAGGCATAACTTAAATGTTTTTCAACTCGATCATCTGGCCGCACCCAATTTCTTTTAAAGCCACCCTCTGCATTGGGTGACATCCTTATAATAATAGGTAATGTTTTCATGGGAACGATTTGAGAAAAATAAGTTAAATCCATATTTTGCCAGACCTTATTCCAGCTTTTATCATTTGCTTTGCGAAGTGATTTTTTTTCTAATGTGTAAAATTTTTGACTAGGTATCCAAATATTTCCCTCAATATATTGACGAGAAATTGGTGTATTAACATTTGGAACTTCAGCATGATTTTCTGCAGCCTCTATCCACCCTCGATTTATTAGGACAATATCTTTTGATCCTTCAATTTCTAATGGGGTAATTACAAAATAGCCGGAGCGCTCACCATCAAATTGATTATCTAGAAATATTTCATATTGTGGTAAATATTTTCCATAAACATAAACTTTTTTATAGCGAACTTCATCT
>RHAY01000024.1 GCA_010031285.1 Methylophilaceae bacterium
AAAAATCATAAAATTACCCTGTTATTAATAGGGAAATATTATGAAAAAACCACTCATTGCCATTTTAGTTGCTGGCCTTATGGCACCAGCCTTATCTTTCGCTGAAAAAGGCGATATTGTGGTTCGCGCAAGGGTTACTCATATTTCACCGGACGAATCCAGTAAATTAAAAGCGATTAGTACTCTTGATCACAGCCTTGAGGTTGAAAGTAATACAATTCCAGAAATCGACTTTTCTTACTACATCACTAAAAATATTGCGGCTGAATTAATTTTAGCTACAGGGTCAAGACATGATGTAAATATCGTAGGATCTGCCGCACAAAAATTAGGAAGCGTTAATTTATTACCTCCTACATTAACTGCTCAATGGCACTTCAATCCTGATCAGACTTTTGATCCATATGCTGGTGCAGGATTATCTTATGTTCGCGCTATGGATAATGGTTTATATTCTGCCACTATTCCAACCGGGATTCATATCGATCGTAATATGTGGGGACCAGCCATTCAAGCCGGTATCGATGTCAATCTTCAAATGCCTAATAAAAAATTACTTCTTAATGTTTTAGAAAATTTTTGTATTCCATGCCAGATAGATTCACCCATATGATCAATCCATTGGGGTTGTTTTGCATAAAGCAACATTACAAAACCCCATACAAAAATAATGCCGTGAAAAAAAGTCCAAATAGGATGAAGTGACATGGTTTGATTTGAAAACCAAGCGAGATTATTTACTGAATAGGCTGCGATACCACCTAAGATTCCGTAACCTAAAATACGGCCTATGTGAAATTGCAAAATCTGCCGAGACCCTTGCGCACTGATTGCAGCGCATGGTGCGCCACACATCGCAATACAGTGTGGACCACCCACCAACCCCATAAAAAAAGTTGATAGAAAAACTGAGAATTGAAAAAGCATTAAAGAATTTTAGAAAATCGCGTACGATTTTGATCCAATTGTAAGTATTGATCAAAAATCATAGCAATTGCACGTACAAAAAACCAGCCCGTGTCTGTCACATGAAAACCTGAATCATCTAACTCGATAAAATCTTTTTCCTGAAAATTCTGAAGAAGATTCATCTCATATAAAAAATATTCTTTGAAGTTAATTAAATAAGCTAACTCAATCGATTCATAATCTAATCGACCCTGGCACATAATTTCCATAATGACAGCGCGTCGCACAATATCATCTTTTGAGAGTGCTAATCCTTTAACAATCGGAAAGCGCCCATGATCAAGATGATCATAATAATCTTCTAGCTCTTTTGCATTTTGATTGTAATTAGCTCCCACACGACCAATCGCGGAGACACCTAATGCAATGATGTCACAATCAGGTTGCGTACTATAACCCTGAAAATTTCTATGTAATCTTCCTTGTCTTTTTGCGATGGCTAAACTATCTATAGGCAAAGCAAAATGGTCCATGCCTACATAGATATAACCGGCTTCAAGAAATTTTTGAATAGCTAATGACAACATTGCAATTTTATTTTTTGCAGGCGGAATATCTTCTTCATAAATGCGTCGCTGAGGCTTGAAGCGCTGAGGTAAATGTGCATATGCATACAAAGCAATACGATCAGGTTTTAAGCTAATCACCTGATCTAAGGTTTTATTAAATGTCTCCGGCGTTTGCAGTGGCAATCCATAAATTAAATCCATATTAATCGATTCATAACCGTCTTCATGGGCACTCTTCATGAGAGAAGCAACTTGGTCAAATGGTTGTCTTCGATGAACGGCTTTTTGTACATCGACATTAAAATCTTGCACACCGAAACTTAAGCGATTAAATCCAATCTCTTTTATTTTTTTTAAACGTTTATCATCAACTGTCCTAGGATCAACTTCAATCGAATATTCACCCTGAGGACTTAATACAAATACTTCTTTTAATTTAGTAAAAAGCTCTTCAATTTCTTCATCTGAAAAAAATGTGGGTGAGCCACCACCAAGATGAAGCTGACTCACAACTTGTTTTTGACCGAAATAATCGAGATGTAAATCAATTTCTTTCTTCAAATAATCTAAGTACTCGCGAGAACGTTCATGATGTTTTGTGACAATCTTATTGCAAGCACAGTAAAAACAAAGTGATTCACAAAATGGAATATGAACATAAATCGATAAAGGCTGATTAATTGGACGTAAACGTCTTTGTTCTAAGGCTTCTTTATAAGCACTTTCAGTAAAAGCCTCTACAAATCGATCTGCCGTTGGATATGAAGTGTACCTCGGGCCATTGATATCAAATTTTTGTAAAAGTGAAGTCGAAATAGGTGCTATACCTAATTCTTTATCTCTATTTTTAACTTTAATGTCCATAAGGCATTAGTGTGCCTTAGGCCTAAATCTAAATCTTTGACGTACATCAAGAAGACTTCATCTATTCATAGATGGTTGAATAAGCTAAACTAAAACTTTAAAAACATAAGTACTTTTTGAATGAAAGCTGAAACATTTAAAGTTGCATGCTCTAACTGTAATCTTCGTGAACTCTGTATGCCTGTCGGTTTTGATGAGAAAGATATGCATAAGCTTGATGAAGTTGTCACGACGCGAAAAAAAATTAAACAAGGTGAGTTACTCTTTGAAAATGGAGAAACATTTACTTCGCTTTATGCTATTCGAACAGGATTCTTTAAAACTTCTGTAGCATCAGAAGATGGACGTGAACAAGTTACCGGCTTTCAAATGGCAGGCGAAATTATAGGCCTCGATGGCATCGTGAGTGATCAACACACATGTAGCGCTGTTGCTCTAGAAGATGCCGAAGTCTGTGTGATGCCTTTTGATCACATTGAAGATTTATCCAGAGAATTTCCAGTGCTTCAAAAACATGTTCATAAAATTATGAGTCGTGAAATTGTTCGCGAAAACGGCATGATGATGCTTCTTGGAAATATGTCAGCTGAAGAGAGACTCGCTAACTTTTTAGTCAATCTCATTCAAAGACTTTTTGCCCGAGGTCAGTCACAATCCGAATTCATATTAAGAATGTCACGTGAAGAAATTGGAAGTTATTTAGGCCTTAAACTTGAAACAGTCAGTCGTACTTTTTCAAAATATAGTGAAGAGGGCATTATTGAAGTTAAACAACGTCATATAAAAATTTTAAAACCAGATGTATTAAAGCAACTCGTTAAATCACCTAACTGCAAATAAAAAGCTCAATACATGAGCATGTCTAAACAATATCTTAGTATTCATGATCACAGCCGAGAATTAAGCGGCCTTAAATATATTTACTCAGTTATTTCACGGCGCGCAGGTGGCTTATCTATTGGTATCAATTTAAATGTCAATAATGCCTGCAATTGGCAATGTATATATTGTGAGATACCTAATCTCACCCGTGGTTCACCACCGCCTATTGAATTAGATGTGCTTGAACAAGAGTTGCGTTTTTTCCTCAATGAAATTATGCATGGTGATTACATGGAAAAAAATGTATCTCTTGAAGATCGTCATTTAAAAGACATTGCTTTTTCAGGTAACGGTGAACCTACGAGTGCAGAAGAATTTCCAGAAGTTATTTCAATTGTAAAAAAATTACTTGAAGAATTTAATTTACTTCACAAAATTAAAGTACGACTCATTACAAATGGAAGTTTGATGCATCAGGCATCTGTGATTAAAAGCGTTGAAATGCTAAAAGAAATGAATGGTGAAGTGTGGTTTAAAGTGGATGCTGCAACTGAAGAAAGCATTAAGACAATTAATCAAGTGAATCTAAAGCCCCATCAAATATTAGAGCGCCTCAAAAACAGCACAAATGCTTGTCCAACTTTTGTACAAACCTGTATTTTTAGTATTGATGGGAAAGGTCCGAGCAAAAATGATATTAAAGCTTATGTAGCATTAATCCACGAAGTAAAAGACAATATTCAAGGTGTTCATCTTTATGGATTAGCAAGACCATCATTACAACCCCAAGCTAAAAAATTGGGTCGCATTAGTGAAGAGGTGCTGCAAGATATTGCAAAAGAATTAAAAAGCCTCGATATTACAACTACAGTCAGTTTTTAATATGATTTTGGTTTAATGCCTGTTTGCGCATTATTGCGAGCTTGGGTCGCAGGTGCCATAGGATCTCTTTTCTCGCTCATTGTTTTATTGATTTCAATTCCCTTTTGATAATAATTATCAATCACTGAATCCGGTCTTGTTACAGCCAAATAATAAGTAATGAATGAAGCAATGACAACCAGAAATGGTCCACCTAAAATAAGCCATACATATCCGTTCTTCCACCAAATAGTATTATTTTGATTATCCATTTTTTATCCTTAATTTCTCGGCACAATAAATGTCGATTTTTCTTTTACGATTTCATGTGTTTCTTCAGACTCTATTCTAAACATAATTTTATGAGAACCTGATTTTTCTACACCATCTGGAATTTGAACTCTTACGGGAATCCATCGTGATTCAGTTGCTTTAATAGCAATAGTTTTATTAGGCTCTAAATTATCTGAATCAACAACAATATTATTAAGACCTTCTACATAAATTTTATAATGCTGTCCCTCTTCGAGAGCATTCATAATATTTAATCGATATACGTTCTCAAGCATCCCACCGTCTGCCAATCGCGCCATGACCCCACGATCTCTCACTACATCAATTCTAAAAGAATTTCTAAACGTAAGGCTCCATAAAACACCTGCAATAATTGTAGATAATATAAAACCATATATAAGGACACGTACTCTAAAAATACGCTTTATCATTTCCTGTTTAGACCATCGATTAGTTAAGGCGTTTTCTGTTGTAAATTTTATAAGTCCTTTTGGGTACCCCACTTTATCCATGACTGAATTGCAGGCATCTGCACATGCTCCGCAACTGATACATTCATATTGAAGACCCTCTCTAATATCAATTCCTGTCGGACATACCTGCACACAAATATGGCAATCAATACAGTCGCCAAGTGCTTGATGATCAGCATGTGATGATCTACCTCCGCGAGGTTCACCTCGTTCTTTGTCGTAACTTACAATTAATGTATCTTTATCAAACATTGCACTTTGAAATCTTGCGTAAGGGCACATGTACTTACATACTTGTTCGCGCATAAAACCCGCATTGCCATAAGTTGCAAAGGTATAAAAACATAACCAAAAAGTTTCCCACGGGCCTGTGGATAAATATCTCACTTCAGTGAAGAGATCTCTAATGGGTGTGAAATAACCTACAAAAGTAAATCCGGTCCAGAATGCAAAAAGTAACCATACCAAATGTTTGCTCGAACGAATGCCAAATTTTTTTGGTGTCCACGGCATATCATCGAGTTTCTTTCTTGCCATATGATTACCTTCAATCTTTGATTCGATCCACATAAAGATTTCTGTATAAACGGTTTGGGGACATGTAAAACCACACCACAATCGCCCTGCTACGGCTGTGAAAAGAAATAAAGATAGTGCTGAGATAATTAGAATTGCCGTGAGGTAAATGAGATCTTGCGGATATAAAACTAATCCATAAATATAAAAACGCTTGCCGTCTAAATCAAAAAGTAGAGCCTGGCGACCACCCCATTGCAACCAAGGCATCCCATAAAAATAAATTTGTGTTAGCCATACCATGAGCCAACGAAGTTTTGAAAAATAACCTTCGACACCTCTGGGTTGAATTTTTCCTTGCGACTTATAAAGTGAAATGACCTCTTCTTTTGGAAGAGGTCGATTTGATTCAGATGAACTCATTAGAGTATTACTAAAAAATTAATGATTTGACATACCCCAAACATAACTTGCAAGGACATGAATTTGTTCTGGCGTAAATTTAGCTTGCCATGATGGCATTTGATTTGTTTTACCCTCATGGATACGTTTAATAATATTGGCTTCACCTGCACCATGTAACCAAATATTGTCAGTTAAATTAGGTGCGCCTACGAGTTGATTGCCTTTACCATCAGCTCCGTGACATGCTGCACAGATTGTTGTGAATTTTGTTTTTCCTAACTCAGCGCGCTTTGCATCATGCTGGCTATTAGATAAACTTAAAACATAATTTGCTACGTTTTTGATATCTTCCTCATTTCCAACGGCAGCGGCCATTGGAGGCATGACGCCCATACGACCATTCATAATGGTTTCCTTAATTTTTTCAGGTGAACCACCGTAAAGCCAATCATGATCTGTTAGATTTGGAAAACCTCTCGTACCTCTTGCATCGGAACCATGACACTGCGCACAATTATTTAAAAATAGTCGCTGGCCAATGCCTTTAGCATTTTCATCTTTTGATAACTCTTCAACGGGCATCGCAGCAAATTTTGCATAAATGGGTTCGAGTGCTTTATTAGCTTCAGCTATCTCTTTGTCGTATTGTTTATTTTTAGTCCAGCCAAGTTGACCATCATAACGGCCGAGTCCTGGATATAGCGCTAAATAAACCAACCCGAACACGATCGTAATAGCAAACAAACGTACCCACCATAAAGGTAAAGGATTATTCATCTCTTTAAGGTCTTCGTCCCATACATGGCCACTCGTACCATCTTTGCTTTTTGTTACTTTAGTTTTGCTTGTTCTCCACAACAATAATGCGCAACCTAAAATACCACCGAGTGATATAACAATAATTAATGTGGGCCAAAAGTCATTTATAAAATCATTCATTTTCTTTTACCTTTTTTAGCAATTATTTTTTTATGTCTTACAGGTTTTGCATCTTCAACAAATGGCAAGTTTGCAGCCTCTTTAAAATCTCGACTATTTCTTTTATTCCAGGTCCAAATCAGGATAGATACAAATACAACAAAACTTCCAACAGTTGCAATTGATCTTAAGTCATTAATATCCATACATATCCTTATTTAAGATTTGTACCGAGCACTTGTAAATAACTAATCAGTGCATCAAGTTCTGTTTTGCCCTTAACTGCATCAGCTGCACCTTTAATGTCCTCGTCACTATAAGGCACACCAACAATTCTTAATGCCTTCATTCTTTGCGCTACAACGGTTGTATCCACTTCTGTTTTTTCAAGCCATGGATAAGCTGGCATGATAGATTCGGGTACCACGTCTCTTGGATTATTTAAATGCACACGATGCCATTCATCACTGTAGCGGCCACCTACGCGAGCTAAATCAGGGCCTGTTCGTTTGCTCCCCCATTGAAACGGATGATCATAGACAGACTCACCTGCTACTGAGTAATGTCCATAACGAAGTGTTTCAGCACGAAACGGGCGTATCATTTGTGAGTGGCAGTTATAACAACCTTCACGAATATAAACATCTCGACCCATAAGTTGAACTGCTGTGTATGGTTGCAAACCCTTAATGGGTTCTGTCGTTGACTTTTGATAGAAAAGTGGAATGATTTCTACAATACCGCCGAACGCCACTGTAACTAAAATCAAAATAATCATGAGAAAACTATTTGTTTCAATCGTCTCGTGACTAAATCCTGGATTTTCTTTATTTAATTTTTTATTTTCTTTTGCCATGTTCTTTTCCCTTAATGTGCTCTAACAGCAGGAATTAAAATGTTCGCTGGTTTGCCATTAGTCGCTGTCTTAATAACATTCCATAGCATGACTAACATACCGCTTAGGTATAAAAGGCCGCCCAATAAACGAATGATGTAATAAGGATGTTTTGCTTTCACTGATTCAATGAATGTATAAGCTAACGTGCCATCTGGATTGATTGCTCTCCACATGAGACCCTCCATTACGCCTGAAATCCAAAGCGCTGTGATATAAAGTACGATACCTACCGTAGCCATCCAAAAATGAAGATCAATTGCTTTCGTGCTGAACATTTGCTTCTGACCAAACAATCGAGGTACTAAGAAATAAAGTGTGCCCATGGATACTAAACCCACCCATCCAAGAGCGCCTGAATGAACGTGACCTACAGTCCAATCGGTATAGTGAGATAAAGCATTTACCGTTTTAATTGACATCATCGGACCTTCAAAAGTACTCATGCCGTAAAAAGATAAAGATACGATTAAGAATCTTAGAATTGGATCAGTACGTAATTTATGCCAAGCGCCTGAAAGTGTCATGATGCCGTTGATCATGCCACCCCAGCTTGGTGCAAATAAAATAAGTGAGAACACCATGCCTAATGAAGATACCCAATCAGGTAATGCTGTGTAATGAAGGTGATGAGGGCCTGCCCACATATAGGTAAAAATAAGTGCCCAAAAGTGAACGATCGATAAACTATATGAATACACAGGACGCTCGGCTTGTTTTGGGACAAAGTAATACATCATGCCCAAAAAGCCAGCTGTTAAGAAAAAGCCTACTGCATTATGGCCATACCACCATTGCACCATGGCATCTTGAACGCCCGCATAAGCTGAATAAGATTTCATAAAGCCTGCAGGAATTTCGGCACTATTTACAATATGAAGTAATGCCACAGTGATAATGAATGCGCCATAGAACCAATTTGCAACGTAAATATGTTTAATTTTTCTTTTTGCAATCGTGCCAAAAAATACGATGGCATAAGACACCCAAACAATAGCGATCAAAATATCAATCGGCCATTCAAGTTCTGCATACTCTTTACCAGATGTATAACCTAAAGGAAGAGAAATAGCCGCTGCTAAGATAACGGCTTGCCAGCCCCAGAAAGTAAAAGAAGCCAATTTGCCAGCAAACAAACGAGTTTGACAGGTTCTTTGTACGACATAATAAGAAGAAGCAAAAAGAGCTGATCCACCAAAAGCAAAAATTACCGCATTGGTATGAAGCGGACGAAGGCGACCAAATGAAGTCCAAGGAAGCCCTAAGTTAAGTTCTGGCCATACAAGTTGTGCTGCAATCACTACACCCACCAGCATGCCCACAACACCCCAAACCACTGCCATGATTGAAAATTGTCTTATGACACCATCATCATAAATCGTGGATAAATTTGCTTTCGCGTTCATATCTTCGCAGAGCTTGAATGGCCAATTGATATTTTGATTGCTATTGTTTGGGTGTCTTATGCCATCGTATTTTTTGGCACGATTGCAAA
>RHAY01000025.1 GCA_010031285.1 Methylophilaceae bacterium
GAATACAAAAATTTGCCCGGCAATATCATTTAAGTAATGTGAAAAAGCAATAAAGTTAATATTCACAGCCAGCAACATAAGCTCAATCGACATAAGCAATATGATGATATTTTTTCGATTAAGAAAAATACCTACCACGCTGATTGTAAATAAAATCGCACCAAGGATAAGGTAATGCGATAAACCAATCATGTTCTTTCCTTTGTTTTAGGTTTTGAATATTTTTCCTCTGACTTCATTTTTACTAATCGCACACGATCTTGACGTTTTACAGCTATCTGATCTGCAGGGTTTGTTTTTTTGCTATCCTTTCGATCGCGAAGCGTTAAAGCAATCGCTGAAACAATAGCGATAAGCAAAACAACAGATGCAAGTTCAAAGGGAAGTACGTAATTAGAATATAAAGTATTGCCTATCATTTCTGTATTCGACGTATTTGAGATTGATTCTGACGTTGGTGCTAAATTAAATGGTTTAGTTTTAAACACCATGACCATTTCAACCATCATAAGAATACCAATAAATCCTGCCATAGGAAGGTAATCCCAAAAACCTTCTCTTAATTTATCAAGATTGATATCAAGCATCATGACTACAAATAGAAATAAAACCATTACAGCGCCAACATAAACTAATACTAATGCAATGGCTAAAAATTCAGCTTGTAATAAAAGCCAGATGCCGGCGGCATTAAAAAATGCTAAAACTAGAGATAACGCAGCAGTTACAGGATTTCTAGAAGTAATGACGCTCAATCCTGAAGCAATAAGCACAAAGGATAAAACATAAAATACGAAATCTTTAAATTCCATCATGGCTTATCGGAACCTCTCATCTTGGGCACGATCTTCTGCGATTTGTTTTTCATATTTATCACCTACAGCGAGTAACATGTCTTTGGTGTAAATCAAATCACCTCGAGATTCGCCGTGATAATCAAAAATTCTTGTTTCAACAATAGAATCTACCGGGCATGATTCTTCACAAAAGCCACAAAAAATACACTTAGTAAGATCAATGTCATAGCGAGTTGTACGTCTTGTTTTATCTTCACGCTCTTCGGATTCAATCGTAATTGCCATAGCAGGACATACAGCTTCACATAATTTACAAGCAATACATCTCTCTTCACCATTTGCATAACGACGAAGCGCATGAAGACCCCTAAAGCGATTCGATTGGGGTGTTCTTTCTTCTGGATACTGCACAGTAATTTTTCTCGCAAAGAAATAGCGGCCTGTAAGGAGCATGCCCTTAAGGAGCTCAATCAACATCAAACTTGATAAGAATTGTTTGGTTTTTTTAATCATTTAATGAAAGAGATATCCCCATGAGGTTTGCATCATGCCGCCAACAAATACAATCCAAGCAATCGTAATTGGAATAAAAATTTTCCAACCTAATCGCATAATTTGATCGTATCGATAGCGAGGAAATGTGGCTCTAAACCATAAGAAGCAAAATAATAAGAATGCAACCTTAATTAGAAGCCATAAAAAGCTATCTGGAATAAATGGAATGGGAGAAAGCCATCCACCTAAAAACATTAAAGCAGCCAGCATCGAAACTAAAATCATATTTGCATATTCAGCTAAGAAAAATACTGCAAAAGCCATACCCGAATATTCCACATGGAATCCTGCCACAATTTCAGATTCACCTTCGGCCACATCAAAGGGCGCTCGATTTGTTTCCGCTACAGCACTAATAAAGTAAATAATAAATAAAGGAAATAAAGGCCAGATATACCAGTGCCAGAAACCGCCCTCCTGGCCCATCACAATTTTTCCTAAATTTAAACTATTGGCACACATTAAAACGCCTACCAAAGTAAATCCCATGGCTATTTCATAAGACACAATTTGTGCTGCCGAGCGCAAACTTCCTAGAAATGCGTATTTAGAATTTGAAGCCCATCCAGCAATAATTACTCCATAAACCGCGATCGAAGTCATAGCTAAAATATATAAAAGACTTGCATCAATATCTGCGATCACTAAATTAAGATCAAAAGGAATGACAGCCCAGGCTGCAAATGCTGGAGCAATGGCTAGAATAGGTGCTAAGAAAAATAAAACTTTATTTGATGCTGTAGGGAGAATAATTTCTTTAAATAAAAGTTTTAAGGCATCTGCGATAGGTTGAAGTAACCCAAAATAACCAACACGATTAGGTCCAATACGAACTTGCATATAACCAATGACTTTTCTTTCAAAATAAGTGAGGTAAGCCACTGATATCATTAAGGGTAAGACAACGGCTACAATTTTCAAAAGTATCCATAATGTGTTGGCAATATCAGGCCACCAAACTCCAAAAATAGATGTCATCAAAGCATCCATCTTAAGATCCACTCCTTGCCGTTATTTTTTTAACGGTAACGTCGCCATAATTGTTAGCCAAGTTTGCTGTGTCATCGATACCACTTGGTATATATATAGATCCTTCTGGAATACTCACATCTTCAATGACTATAAGAATTGTCGATTGCTTACCTTGTGTAACTTGAATTTTGTCATTGACTTTAAGTTTTAATGACTTCATGTCTATCGGATTTAATTTCGCAAACGCTTTTGATTTTTGAATCGCTGTTTGAAGAGACGGGGCACGTCTTACAATAGGATCTATACAATATTGATGTATCTCGCCAATACGAGAGAATTGTTTAGGCTTAGTGATGCGTATTTTATAATCACTTGTGATTTCAATTGAATTAGAAAGCTCTTTTGATAGGAATTGATTTTTAGATTTTAAATGTGCTTCTTTAACATCTGCACTTGACTCGTAATCAAAATCTTTCAGATCAAGATGATTCGCTAATACTCTTAATACTTTCCAGGCTGGTCTCGATTGACCTAAAGACTGGGTGACAGCTGTATAACTTTGGACTCGGCCTTCCATATTAACAATCGTACCTGATGATTCTGTAAATGGAGAGACTGGTAAAATTACATTTGCATTTTTAAGATATTTCGAATTGTAAGTACTTAATGCCACAGTAAAATCTGAAGAAACAATAGCATCCTGCATTAATTGAGCATTTGATGCATCTAATTGAGGTTCAATATTTAAAAGAACGTAAGCCTTTAATTTTTTCTCTAACATTTCATAAGCATTCAAGCCGCCTTTTTCTGGAAGCACATTAACTGCATGGAGTCCTACACTGTTTGCAAATATGGGCAAAACGCCAAAAGTTGCTTGAGATAATTTAGAAATTTCAAAAGCAAGTTTGTAAATAGTTGAATAGTCTGGATGTTCTTGAGCAATTTGGCCAAGCAATATAGATGTATTATTTTTTTTGCCCGCTAAAACATTTTTCATTAAATGTTGAGCTATTGCATCACTCACTTTGTCGGTTTTAATTTTTTCAATATCAGCCTTTATAAATTTAATATCTTTTTTTAATACCCCTTTTATTTCTGTCATTGATTTCAAGACTTTTGCGAGTGTATGAGGAAGTTTGTGAGAAGTCTGAATCATTTTTTCCGCAACAGTCATAAGAGGATCTGCATCGATTGAATTAATTACAAAAAGACTTGCACCTTGATTTACAGATTTTCGAATTCTTGAAGTTAAAAGCGGCTGCTCATTTCTTATGTTGCTTCCAATCAAGAGGTATTGATCGAACTGGCCAATCGCATCAATATGACTTCCAAGCCAAGGCGAAGCTTCATGTTCTATTGAAAAATCAGATTGACGAATACGATGATCAATATGAGGTGATTTTAAAGTCTTACTTATTTTTTTTGCCAAGATACCTTCTTCAATCGTACTTTGAGGGGATATCAGAATGCCCAATGCTTCTGGGCCATGTTGATCTAGGATATCTTTTAGTTTTTCACCAATAAGTGTTAAAGCAGTTTCCCAATCCGATTCTTTCCATTGTCCTTTTTCTTTAATCATAGGGACTTGCAAACGGTCTTCATTATTCAATCCTTCATATGAAAAACGATCGCGATCTGAAATCCAACATTCATTGATTGCCTCATCTTCGCGAGGAAGCATTCGAATCACTTTATTTTGTTTAATATGTGCTTCCAGTGGCGAACCAAGGCTATCATGGTGCGCTAAAGTAGGTCTTCTAATGAGCTCCCATGTTCGCGCTTTATATCTAAACGGTTTACTTGTAAGTGCACCTACGGGACATAAATCAATAATATTGCCTGAGAGTTCGGACTGAATAGAACGATCAACATAGGCTGTAATTTCTGAATGCTCGCCTCGCCCCACCATGCCGAGTTCCATCATGCCACCGACTTCTTGTAAAAATCTCACACATCGCGTGCATTGAATACATCGTGTCATATCTGTCGAAATGAGCGGACCAATATTTTTATTAAATACGACTCTTTTTTCTTCTTTATAACGTGTTTGACCACTGCCAAAAGCTACTGCTGTATCTTGCAATTCACATTCACCGCCTTGATCACAAATTGGGCAATCTAAGGGGTGATTGATAAGCAAAAATTCCATGACACTTTGCTGTGCCTCGGTAGCGATTTTAGATGTGGTTGAAACCTTCATACCATCAGCCACTTGTGTAGCACATGCAGGCAATGGTTTATTGAATTTTTCTACATCCACCAAACACATGCGGCAATTTGCGGCAATGGATAATTTTTTGTGATAACAAAAGCGAGGAATTGGAATGCCTGCTTTATCTGCAGCAGCAATAATCGTCGTATTTTTTTCTACTTCGATTTTCTGACCATCTATTTCAATAGTAATTTTCATTTGGTATTAACCATTGAATGTCCGTGTTGAATAAAATATTCAAACTCAGGTCTGAAGTGTTTAATGAAACTTAATACTGGTGTGGCAGCAGCATCACCTAAAGCACATATAGTTCTACCAGAAATCTTTTTGCTTACATCAGTTAAAAGTTCAAGATCTTCCCTAGTGCCTTTACCATCTACAATTCTTTTGATGACACGATAAACCCAGCCTGTACCTTCGCGACAAGGCGTGCATTGACCACATGATTCTTCATAGAAGAAGTAAGAAAGACGTTTTAAAGCGCTTACCATGCAGGTAGAGTCATCCATAATAATTACAGAGCCCGCGCCCAAACTCGAACCTATTTTTTGCAATCCATCATAGTCCATGGTGGCATTTTCTATCAGTGCTGCTGGCACAACAGCTGTCGATGGGCCTCCAGGAATAACTGCCTTTAATTTTCTTCGATGCCAAATTCCGCCAGCCATATTTAATAACTCACTAAAGGGTGTCCCCATTTTAATTTCATAATTACCTGGCTTTTCAACATGGCCTGATACAGAAAACAATTTAACGCCACCTGAATTTTCAACACCTAAATCTTGAAATGCTTGGCCACCATGCTCCAAAATCCATGGCACTGAAGCAAATGTTTCTGTGTTATTTACATTTGTGGGTTTACCATAAATACCATAAGTTGCTGGAAATGGCGGTTTATAACGCGGCTGTCCTTTTTTACCTTCGATTGATTCAATAAGTGCTGTTTCTTCACCGCATATATATGCGCCATAACCGTGGACTGCAAATAAATCAAAACTAAAATCTGACCCTAATATATTTTCACCTAAAAATCCGTGGTCTCTTGCTTCATCGAGTGCTTTTTCAAAGAGTTCATATTCTCGCCATATCTCGCCGTGAATATAGTTATAACCGACACGCGTTCCCATTACATAAGCTGCAATAAGCATGCCTTCTATAAGTTGATGTGGGTTGTATCTGAGAATATCTCGATCTTTAAATGTACCGGGCTCACCCTCATCTGAATTACATACAAGATATTTCATGCCATCGTAATCACGAGACATAAAAGACCACTTAATTGCTGTTGGGAATCCTGCGCCCCCTCGCCCTCTTAGTCCTGACGTTTTTAATTCAGCCAAAATTGCTTCAGGCTTTGTTTTCTTTTTGAGTATTTGTTTAAGTTGTTCATACCCACCTATTTTTAAATAAGTATCAATAGAGCCCGGATCATCATGCACCATAGTTCTTAGACAAACCAAGTCTTGATTTGGAAAAATTTTTGATGGCTTAATAATGTCGATTTGCTTAACCATTTATTTAAGGCTCGCTAAAAGCTGGTCAATTTTTTCGGTCGTTAAGTACTCATGCATAGTGTGATTATTAATAAGGCATAATGGTGCGCTTCCACAAGCTCCCATGCACTCACCTTCTTTAAGTGAGAATTTTTTATCTTTAGAAACTTCGCCAAAACTAATACCTAATTTCTTTTCTAGGTGCTGCACAATTTCATCTGAATTTCTTAGCATGCATGAAATGTTGGTGCATACAGTGATTTGGTATTTGCCTTTTGGTTCTAAATTGAACATGTTATAAAAAGTCGCAACTTCCATTACTGCAATTTCTGGCATACCGAGATAATGTGCAATATCAGAAATATGTTCTTTAGATAACCAGCCATGTCGCGTTTGAACAATACGTAAAGCAGAAATCACTGCGGATTGTTTTTGGTTATCCGGAAACTTCTTTAATTCTTTATCAATTAATTTAATATCGTCAGCGTGTATCATTTTTATCGATCAATCTCGCCAAATACAATATCTTGCGTACCGATGATGGCAACTAAGTCAGCAATCATATGACCTCGTGTCATTTCATCTAAAGCTGCTAAATGAGGAAATCCTGGAGCACGTATCTTTAAGCGATAAGGTTTATTTGCGCCATCTGAAATTAAATAAATGCCAAACTCACCTTTTGGATGTTCAACGGCTGCATAGGCTTCACTTGGTGGAATATGGAAACCTTCTGTAAATAATTTAAAGTGATGAATCATCGCTTCCATATCTTCTTTCATAGCAGTACGCGGTGGTGGGGCTATTTTGTGGTTATCACTAATCACTGGACCTGGATTTTTTTTGAGCCAATCAATACATTGTTTAATAATGCGATTAGATTGTCTAAATTCTTCGATACGAACAAGATATCGATCGTAACAATCTCCATTCACACCTACAGGAATTTCAAAATCAAGTTGATCATACACTTCGTAGGGTTGTTTTTTTCTTAAGTCCCAAGCAATACCTGAGCCTCTTAACATCGGGCCTGTCATACCGAGTGCTATGGCACGCTCAGGGTCAACAACGCCAATACCCACTGTGCGTTGTTTCCAAATACGATTGTCCGTTAATAATGTTTCATATTCATCTACGTATTTTGGAAAACGATTTGAAAAATCTTCAATGAAATCGAGTAGCGAGCCACTACGATTCTGATTTAAACCGTCTAATTCTTTTTTGTTTTTAAAAGTTGATTCATATTGAGGCATACGATCAGGAAGATCCCGATAAACACCACCAGGACGATAATAAGCTGCATGCATTCTCGCGCCAGATGCTGCTTCATAACAATCAAACAGATCTTCCCTTTCTCGGAATGCATATAAGAAAACAGTCATAGCGCCCACATCAAGTGCATGAGCTCCTAGCCATAACAAATGATTTAAGATACGTGTAATCTCATCAAACATGACACGAATATATTGAGCGCGAATAGGTACATCTATATTCAATAGTTTTTCAATGGCTAAAACATATGCGTGTTCATTAGCCATCATAGATACATAATCTAAACGATCCATATAAGGGACTGTTTGAAGGTACGTTCTATTTTCAGCTAATTTTTCTGTGCCACGATGAAGGAGTCCAATATGAGGATCTGCCCGCTGAATAACTTCGCCATCAAGCTCCAATACTAAACGCAATACACCGTGCGCTGCAGGGTGTTGCGGACCAAAGTTCATCGTGTAGTTTCTAATTTCAGCCATTATGAAAACCTTCTTCACGAATGATGCGTGGCACGTTATTTCTTTCTTCAATTGAAACGGGCTGATAGATGACACGCTTTTGAACATCGTCATAACGCATTTCGACTTTACCGATCATCGGAAAATCTTTGCGAAATGGATAGCCTACGAATCCATAATCTGTGAGTATTCGCCTTAAATCGGGGTGATTAGTAAACATAAAACCAAATAAATCAAAAGCTTCTCTTTCATACCAGTTTGCAGCTGGCCATAAATCAATTACAGATGGAAATAATGGAAAATTTTCTTCTTTGGAAAAGGTTCTTACACGAATACGATGGTTATGTTCGATAGATAAGAAATGATAAACCACGGCAAAACGAGGCTTGGTCCAAGCGCCTTCCCCATAATCTCTATAGTCAACGCCGCAAAGATCAATTAATTGTTTAAATTGAAATGCTTTGTTTTGTTTTAAAGTTTTTAGGGTAGATAACAGATCATCGATTTTTACTTCGAGGGTAAGTTCATTATGCTCAATGGATGCGTGACTTATTTCTTTACCAAAAGTCGATTTTATTTCTTTAAGTAATATTTCGACTGAGCTCATGAATTAACGCGCAATCGTATTGGTACGTTTAATTTTATTTTGAAGCTGAATAATTCCAAACATGAGTGCTTCAGCTGTTGGCGGGCAGCCAGGAACATAAACATCGACTGGCACAATACGATCACAACCACGAACGACTGAATAAGAGTAATGATAATAACCACCACCATTTGCACAAGAACCCATCGAAATAACCCAACGAGGCTCTGCCATTTGATCATAAACTTTTCTTAATGCAGGTGCCATTTTGTTGACCAATGTGCCAGCTACAATCATCACATCCGATTGTCTTGGGCTAGGTCTAAATACAATACCGAATCGATCTAAGTCATAGCGCGATGCGCCTGCATGCATCATCTCAACTGCGCAACATGCAAGTCCAAAAGTCATAGGCCAT
>RHAY01000026.1 GCA_010031285.1 Methylophilaceae bacterium
CAATTTAGATAGCTAAACTTCAAAAAATGACTTTTTTGACTTTTAGGAAATAATCGTATTCCTGAGTTTTATCGATGTCAACAATATGAATTATTCCACTAAATTAATCTGATTTAGTAGCTTTAGGAGGTCGACTTTGGTTGGACCGAAATAGCTGTATTTAAGCAGAAATGTTAAATTCTTCTAAGTTTAAATATATTCAATCTGAACAAGAATAATACCAAAATAATTGCGGCATAAATCAGGGGCTCCGTGACATCTTTTTTGACAAGCCACACAAAGTGAAGCACACCCAATATGGCTATGAGATAAATAAGACGATGTAATCTTTTCCAATTAGATTTAAGCTTTCTAATCATGTTGTCTGATGAAGTAATAGCTAAGGGTAATAATAAAAGCCAACCTAAAAAGCCTACCAGCACATACCGATGTTTACTAATGTCATTTTTGATATCTACCCAAGCAAATTGATAATCTAATCCTATATAGCAAAGAAGGTGAATCGATGCATAAAAGAAAGTAAAAAGCCCCAACATCCTTCTATATAAAATCCACTGATTAATATGAGTGATTTTTCTTAAAGGTGTCATGCTTAATGTTAAGCATAAAAAACAAAGGCTTAAAATAAAAATAAAGCGTTTAATGTAGATTTGATTAAGCTTCAAAGTGATTTAAAAATTCTTATTTAAATCCATACCTTGATAGAGATGCGCTACTTCTTCTAGATAGCCATTAAACATTTGTGTTTTAAGTCTGGGAGATAATAGGTTTTCTCCAATTCTTCTCTCGGTAGCTTGTGTCCATCGAGGATGGTCTACTTCAGGATTCACATTGGCATAAAATCCATACTCTTTGGGATTGGCTTTCATCCAAGTAGATATAGGCATTTTTTCTACTAATCTAATCTTTGTAATTGCCTTGATACTCTTAAAGCCATATTTCCATGGCACAACTAATCTGATCGGCGCTCCATTTTGTTTAGGTAAAACCTTTCCATAAAGACCCACGGCTAAGATAGTAAGTGGGTGCATGGCTTCGTCCATCCTTAATCCTTCGGTATAGGGCCAATCAAGCATGTCATCTTTTTGACCAATCATTTCATTCGGACGTTTAAGAGAGATAAATTCAACATATTTAGCATTTCCAGTCGGAGACACTTTTTTAAGTAACGAATGTAATGGTATGCCCACCCATGGAATAACCATAGACCATCCTTCCACACATCGAAGTCTATAAATACGTTCTTCCAAAGGAATTAGTTTTATGAGTTCATCTATATCAAGTTTTAATGGTTTCGCTACAGAGCCTTCAATCGAAATTGACCATGGGTCAATTTTTAATAAATGCGCATGATCTTGTGGATCTGATTTTGAAGTGCCAAATTCATAATAATTGTTATAGCTTGTGATGTCTTTATATGAGGAGAGCTTTTCTTTGTCACGTTCTTTTGATTGTGCAAAAGAAGGCAGCGTATTAAGTAAAGCAAAACTTTTATTTGTAAATGAGGAAAGAGCAGTTGAACCTAAAATTAAACCTAAATTTTTTATAAAGTTTCGACGATCATAATAGATATGCTCTGGTGTAATTTCCGATGAAGGTATTTTTTTAAATTTAATCATAGCTAGTTATAGCTCTTGTCCGATCTAATACTCCAGAAGCCAATATTTTATATTATTCGAGGGGTTGAAGAGGGTTTGGTTCCCGAAAAAATCGAGGGGTGAAAATAGGGGCGTGCTAAAAACCTAAATTTGGGCGATATTTATGCAATGCTCTTTCCATAAATTTTTATATATGTCATTCGGGTCATACTCCAAATTCTGTTTCTTTATATTAAATCTTCTTCCACCCCTTGGATCAGTTCCATTTCCTGCAATATAAAGCCAATTACCTTGATTACTATAAACATCGTAATCAATTAATTGAGACTCAAACCATTGAGCACCCTTTCTCCAATCACACTCAAGATCATAAATGAGGTAGCTTGCAACAATTTGTCTCATTCTATTAGATAAATATCCAGTAAAAAAAAGCTCCCTCATGCCAGCGTCAATTAGTTGATTTCCAGTCCTGCCATTGATCCAAGCATCAAAATTATCCTTGTTATGGTTACTAGGAATCGGATTCTTTTTTAATCCATTTTTTGCATAGAGATTTTTTCCATATTTAAAATGTAAGAATCTAAAGTAGTCTCTCCATAAGAGTTCAAACCATATCCAGTAAGTGCTTTGATTTGCTCCAAATTTATCCTCAAACTCTTTTACTTTAAAAGCAATATATTTTGCTGAAATACAACCAATTGAAAGCCATGGAGAAAATTTAGTTGAATAGTGAAGCCCATACAGTTGATTTCTAGTCTCTTTATAAGTATGGGGTAATTTTAAGGATAAATAATATTCAATATAGGCTAATGCAGACTTTTCTCCACCAGAGTATCGACTTTCAAAATAAGGAAAAGATGAATTTTGATTACTGATTTTGTTTTTAGCATTAAGTTTTCGATCAAGGTAAGGCTTAAAATTTGGAAGAGGTGGAACTTCAGTGGGGCTTGGTATTGGGTCTTTAATTTTAATTTTTTCGACTTCAATTTGTTTTCTAAATTCAGTAAATACATCTGGCATATCAATTGGCGCAAATGGAAGGTCTGACGGATCAATCATAGAAGATTGCCAGATTGTCTCAACCGGAATTCCTAAATTTCTGACTAAGGTTTCTTGTTCCAATTCTTCAGGGGCTTCAATTTTTTCAAAGATAATTTTGGTAGCATTAATACTCTGTGATATTTTTTTAATCTCTTCACCAAAGTCACCATATACCTCAATTAAATCTGAATTGTATGTTTTAAGAATAGCTCTCAATTCATCAAGCGCTTGCCTTAAAAAAAACTTTCGATGATTACCAATTCTAGGAGCATGAGAATCAAATGTCTCACAATTAGGATGACAAAAGAGAGGTAATAAAAAATCGCTCTCTTGGGTAGCCCTTAGAAATGCTTGATTGTCAAATATGCGTAAGTCATTTCTAAAGCAATAAATAGTAGTATTTTTCAAGTAATTGCGTGAGCTTAATTAAGCGAAAATGGATTTAGTATGTCGTTTCAATCGACATACTAAAAAGTAAAAAAAGATCCCTTCTTTATCTATTCATTTGAGAAAAGTAAATAAAAAAAAGAAGGGGATGCTTAGGAAAAAAACCTATGTCGAAATAAATTTTTTTCAATTTAAATTTATTCCTTTACTCATAAAAAATCAACACTGAAAATATTTTTATTTAATCCCACAATTAATTTATGGGAAATAATAATTATCAATAAAAACAACAGCCTAAAAAAAAGTGTAAAAAACTGTTTATTAGGGAGTAAACTTTTACCAAGATAATTTTCTTAAAACTACTTTATTAATTATCTAAACTTTAGTATCTAAAGTACTAAAATTTTTTTTCAATCAACAGGAGGTTCTTATGTTTCAGGGTTTTTCTAAATTCCTAAGGAATAAGTGCTTATTAGGATTGTCTTTATTAGGGTTATCAACATCGGTTTTTGCAACTTCAGGCCAAGTGCTTCAATCAAGCGATTTTGTTGGTATTACCTTTTGGTTAATTTCAATGGCTTTAGTTGCTTCAACTGCTTTTTTCTTCCTCGAAAGAGATCGTGTATCAGGTAAGTGGAAAACATCTTTAACTGTATCTGGACTTGTGACATTGGTGGCGGCTGTTCACTATCCATTGGGTTATTACTTTGGTTATTTAACTGGTTCAGATCCTGCAAGCAGTATGGCATCTTTAAACATCATCTATAACTTAGCTGACGTTTTAAATAAAATTGCTTTCGGTGTAATTATTTGGTCTGTAGCAGTATCAGAATCAAAATAAGTTTGTCATACTAAAAGAACTGTGTAGTGAAGCTGCACAGTTCTTTTATTTTTTTGGTGCATGCACGTTTAAATTTATCTAAATCTTAAAGTAACAAAATCGATACACTCATCTAATGAATAATGTCGAGTTTAATTTAGTTTATAATGCAATTTCATTTGCAATAGCTGCTTTTGGAGCATCGACAATTTTTTTTCTATTGCAAAGATCTCAAGTGGCACCAGCTTATAAAACTGCTCTAACTCTCTCAAGTCTTGTTTGCTTAATTACAACTTACCATTACCTAAGAATCTTTGAAAGTTTTAATAATGCATACCTCTTAAAAGATGCGTTAGTTATCGAAACTGGTATGCAGTTTAACAATGCATATCGATATGTTGACTGGTTATTAACAGTCCCTCTTTTACTTCTACAGTTTGTTTTAATTTTTAGATTAACACATACCGAGACTTATAAAAAAGGACTTGCTTTAGTTGGAGCGTCAGCCTTAATGGTTTTATTGGGTTATCCAGGAGAGACAATGACTATTGGACTTGCTAAAGTGATTTGGTGGATTTTGGCTATGATTCCATTCTCATACATACTCTACGAAATGATTTATGGAATCGGTATGTCAATCAAAACCCAGCCGATGGTTGTTCAACCATTATTTAAAAAAACAAGATTACTCATTATTTTATCATGGTCATTTTACCCTCTAGTTTATATTCTTCCCTTATTAGGGTTTTCTGCATTTGTAAGCATTCAAGTAGGATATACCTTCGTCGACATTATTGCTAAATCTGTTTTTGGTATTCTCATATACATTATTGCTTGTCAAAAAACATTTAGCGATGTCATTTGATGTCGATGAGAAAAATTTATCTCAGTGGTTAAATTGGCATGGTAGATCTGAAGGGAAATTAATAAGATCTCACTTAGCTTTATCAACAGGTGAAGCGTTGGGAGTATCCACACATACAGCGATTATTTGGGCGGTTGTGTGTGAACTAATTCATAGCGCATCTCTGCTTCACGATGATGTCTGTGATAGCGATGAAATTAGGCGAGGCAAAGTAAGCGTTTGGAAGAATTTTGGAATACCCGCTGCAATATGCACAGGTGATTATTTAATTGCTGAATCTTTTAGAAAAATTACCGAAATTGAGCAGGGCTGGCATCAGAATATCTTGCTTGGCCTCTTATCAGGGACTGTTAAGGAAATTGTGTTTGGTCAATCGGTAGACGTCAATTCAAATTTTTTAGGCTTAGGCTGGGAAGAATATACAAAGCTTGCAACCGCCAAAACTTCACCACTTATTTGTTTACCCATCATCGGTATGTTCAAATGTGCAGAGTTAGAAGAGCCTTATTATATAAACCTAAGAAAATTAACAGATGATTTGGGCCTTGCTTATCAAATAGTTAATGATTTAGAAAATATTTTAATTAATGAGTCTAACGAAATACCAACAGACATAAAATTTGAGAGAGTGAATGCGCTTATTGTATGCCTTAAAGAAATATCATCAGAAAAAGAAATAAATTTTCTTAAGAAGAATAAGAGTGAGTTAAAGCAATATCTCTTATCCTCAAATATTGCAGGCGATTTAATTCTTAAAATTGATAATATTCTGCAAAGCATTAAAAATTCTATACACCTTATGCCAGTCGTTATTAGGCCTATCATTTTTTCATTAAGCGAAGAAATTAAAAAAAGATCGCATCAATTTGCCCATGCAAACTAAAAAAATCATTGTTATTGGAAGCGGTTTCGGTGGTATTGCAGCTGCCTTAAGAATGCGCGCCAAGGGTTATGAAGTTGATTTACATGAAAAGCTCGATCAAATTGGCGGAAGAGCAAGACAATTTAATCAAAATGGTTTCATACATGATGCTGGCCCAACAGTTATAACGGCACCGTATCTATTTAGAGAGTTATTTGAAATATTTGATGAAGAGATTGATGATTTTATAAATTTTATTCCCTTAGATCCATGGTATCGCTTTAGATTTCATGATGGATCATTTTTTAATTATGGCCCGAATCAAGATGAATTATTAGACCAAATTAAAGCATTCGAGCCCAAAGATGTCGATGGTTATCTAAAGATGCTTAAGCATGCTGAGAAAATTTTTGAATTAGGCTATCTTAAGCTTGCAGATCAACCTTTTCATAAATTAAGTAGTTTAATTCGATATACACCGGATATCATTAAATTAAAAGGGTATCAATCTGTTTACCAATTTGTTTCAACATACTTAAAACACCCAAATCTAAGACAAGCGTTCTCCATTCAACCATTACTTGTTGGAGGCAATCCTTTTAACACAACTTCAATATATGCGCTGATCCATGCGTTAGAGAAAAAATGGGGAGTGTTTTTTGCTAAAGGCGGTACTGGTGAAATAGTATCTCAATTAAAAATGCTCATGGAGCGTAAAGGGATTAATGTTATTTTAAATAGTGAGGTCAAGAAGATCATTACCTCAAATCAAAAAGTCGACGGTATTGAGAATTCAAAAGGGGATTTTTATAAGTCTGATTATTTAATTACAAATGCAGATCCTATTTATACAAATAATTATTTAATTGATAATAAGAAAATTTCACTCCACAACAAGTTCATTAATAAAATAGCAAAACATTCAATGGGTTTATTTGTTCTTTTTTTTGGAACAAAAGTTAAGTATGAAAATATTGCTCACCACACGATATGGATGGGCCCCAGATATAAAGATTTATTGAGCGATATTTTTGACCGTTATAAATTAGCTGACGATTTTTCAATATATCTTCATAGACCAACAGCTACGGATTCTAATTTTGCACCTATGGGTTGTGATAGTTTTTACGCATTAGTCCCAGTTCCTAATTTAAAAGGCAATATAACGTGGGAAGATGAGGCTCCGGTATTTATTAAATCTATTATCAAAGCATTAGAGCAAACAATGATGCCAAAACTTAGCCAAGCTATATGCGAATCTTTTTATATGAGTCCAGAGAACTTTTTACAGGATTACAATACTCCGTTTGGTTCAGGTTTTTCAATAGCACCTCTATTTAGACAGTCAGCCTGGTTTAGGACTCATAACAAAGATGATTTATATCAAAATCTTTTTTATGTAGGCGCAGGGACTCACCCAGGTGCAGGTGTTCCAGGTGTCTTAAACTCTGCAAAAGTTATTGATAAGCTCATTCCTTAATATGAAAAATAATTCACTCATGCGTAAGCATGGCAAGACTTTTTATTGGGCTTCTTTTTTTCTTGATAAGTCCAAAATGCAATCCATTTATTCAGTTTATAGTTTCTGCCGAAAACTTGATGACATGGTGGATGAAGCTAAAACTCCAGATATAGCAAAAAAAAGACTTCTTATATTTATGGAAGCATGGAAGAAGGGTAGATCACACCCTGTAATTAATTTGTTAAGTGATATTCCAAAAGAAAACTGGCCCGATCAAAGACTCGTCAAAAATTTTTTAAATGGACAAATTTCAGATATTAATTTTTCACCATTTAAATCCGATAAATCTCTAATTATCTATTGCTATCAAGTTGCTGGAACTGTGGGTTTAATGGTGTGTGATATCTTTGGGGTAAAAGATAAAAAAATGCGTTATTTTGCAATTGATTTAGGAATTGCTATGCAGTTAGTCAATATTTCGAGGGATATTTATGAAGATAGCTTACGAAATAGAGTTTATTTGCCAGAAAGTGTCATTGGAAAAAATACGGCTAGAGAAATTACTAATCCCGATAAAGAGACGGCTAGAAAAATTGATGCAGCTCGAAAACAAATTATTAAATTAGCGAATATCTATTTCGATAGCGCTAGCAGAGCCATCGATCATTTGCCGAGTGGTGCATCACTGGCTGTTAAATTAGCTTCCGCTTTATATCAGCAAATTGGTTATAAGTTGATGAATATGCAATATGAAAGTAAAGAAAAGCGATGTTATGTAAGTAAGTTTAATAAAATATTGATTACATTAAGTATTATTACAAAATATATGACTACATTTAAAGTGTGCATGAAACCTCATAATAAGACTCTTCATAAATATATCCATAATCTACCTGATGCGCATTATTAAAATATGAAGCAAAAATTTGATATTGGAGTTATTGGCGCTGGTTTATCTGGATTAACTTTAGCAAATTCACTTTTGAGTAAAAAAATTAAGAATTTCATTTTATTTGAGAAAGATCGCATCCTAAAAAATGACAAAACATATAGTTTTTGGTCTGGACCAGGATTATTGGATATAAGAAAAAAATTAAATATTAAAATCAAGAAAGAATGGTCTCAAATAGAAATTAAGGTAAAAAATGAGTCATATATTATTGATTTAGGTGAATATCGTTATGCATGTTACGAATCAAAGTCAGTGCTTAAAGAGCTATATAAAAGAATAGTAAAAAAAGGAATTAAAGTTGAACGAGGTGTTTCAATAAAAAATATAAAAAAAATTAAAGATAATTGGCAAATCAATTTATATAGTAAAAAAGTACTACTAAAAAAATTAGTAGATAGCAGACCAAATAATGAGTTTGATGATAAATATCCATCATTAAAACAAGTCTTTGTGGGTTCTGAGATTATTTCAAATAAAAAAATATTTAATGAAAATATTGCAACATTGATGGATTTTTCTGAATCTAAAAAAAGTGTATAAACGGATTCAATCATTTTTTTAAAGCCGAGCCTAGGTTGATATATATATGATTGTTCTTGTTGATAAGGATAAGTTACTAAAGGAGGTTGTGGTTGTGATTCGCTAGATTTAAATAATTTAGAAAAACCTGTATAAATGTCTTTAAACATTCCTGAAAAACCAGAGCTAGTTTGTGGATGTTGTTCGGGTTGAA
>RHAY01000027.1 GCA_010031285.1 Methylophilaceae bacterium
CATGAAATGGCAATTACAAAAAATATTAAAGACGTTCATAAAGATGACATGATATTTGATCTTGGCAAAAACTCAGTCGATGAAATTGTGAGATGTATTCATAACGCTAAAACCATTATATGGAATGGACCTGTTGGTGTATTTGAATTTGATCAGTTTGCAAAAGGTACTGAGACTATGACACATGCGATTGCAAATTCTGAAGCGTTCTCACTTGCAGGCGGTGGTGATACGATAGCTGCAATAGAAAAATTTAATGTTGCAAAAGATATCTCATATATTTCAACTGCAGGTGGAGCATTTTTAGAATTTGCAGAAGGCAAAAAACTTCCTGCTATTGAAATTTTAGAAAGAAGATTTTAAATGGCTCTTATTCAACTAACAGAAACATCCATTAAAAGTCTTCCTCTACTTCACAAGGGAAAAGTGAGAGATATATATGAGGTTGATGATAAACATCTTTTGATTGTGACAACAGACCGATTATCAGCATTTGATGTTGTAATGAATGAGCCTATTCCTAATAAAGGATTTGTTCTTACACAAATGGCTGATTTTTGGTTTCGAAAACTTTCTTATGTGGTTGCAAATCATTTATCAGCTATTGCACCTGAAAGTGTTGTATCTGAAAACGAGGTAGCTCAAGTGAAAAATCGTGCTATTGTGGCACGCAAATTAAAAGCACTTCCTATTGAAGCTATTGTTAGAGGCTATTTATCAGGCAGTGGATGGAAAGATTATCAAAAGACACAAACAGTATGTGGTATAAAACTGCCACAAGGTTTAAAAGAGTCCGCAAAATTAGATGAACCTATATTTACACCTTCTAGTAAGGAAGTAGTCGGACAGCATGATGAAAACATTTCATTCGAAGAATGTGAAGCCCGTATTGGAAAAGAGATTGCAACTCGGATTAAAGAAATTAGCATTAAGTTATATCAAGAAGCCTCAGCATTCGCAATCACTAAAGGTATTATTATTGCGGATACCAAATTTGAATTTGGTTTGGATGACGAAAATAATTTAGTGCTTATTGATGAAATATTAACGCCGGACTCTTCTCGTTTTTGGCCCTTGGATCAATATCGCGAAGGCGTGTCTCAACCAAGTTTTGATAAACAATTTATTAGGGATTGGTTAGAAAGCAGTGGATGGAATAAGACACCCCCACCTCCTTCTTTACCATTGGATGTGATTACAAAAACCAGTCAAAAATATTTAGAGGCTTTTCAAAAACTTACAGGCCAGGAGATAAAAAATAATTAAATAAAAAAGGCGCCTATAAGGCGCCTTTTTTATACATCAAAATTAAAGAAGCGGCACAATAAGAAGAGCCACAATGTTAATAATTTTAATGAGCGGGTTAATCGCAGGGCCTGCGGTATCTTTATAAGGATCACCTACAGTATCGCCAGTAACAGCTGCTTTATGAGCTTCTGAACCTTTACCACCGTGATTGCCATCTTCAATATATTTCTTCGCGTTATCCCAGGCGCCTCCACCTGTACACATTGAGATTGCTACAAACAATCCCGTCACGATCGTACCCATAAGAAGACCACCTAAAGCTTTAGGTCCTAGAGATAATCCTACTACGATAGGAACGGCTACAGGAAGCAATGAAGGAACAATCATTTCTTTAATAGCAGCTGTTGTTAACATATCTACAGCTCTTGCATAATCAGGCTTACCTTTGCCAGTCATGATGCCTTTAATAGTCTTGAATTGTCGTCTTACTTCTTCTACAACTGCACCCGCAGCTCTTCCAACTGCCTCCATTGCCATCGCAGCAAAGAGGTAAGGGATAAGACCGCCAATAATTAATCCAATAATAACTAATGGATCACTTAAATCAAATGTAGTTGCAATACCCACAGACTCTAATTTATGAGTGTAGTCTGCAAAAAGAACAAGTGCTGCAAGACCCGCTGATCCAATCGCATAACCTTTAGTTACTGCTTTAGTTGTATTACCAACAGCATCTAATGGATCTGTCACATCACGAACACTCTTTGGTAATCCTGCCATCTCTGCAATACCACCTGCGTTATCAGTAATCGGACCGTATGCGTCTAATGCCACGATAATCCCGGCCATACTTAACATTGATGTTGCAGCAACGGCGACACCATAAAGACCTGCGAGATGATGAGAGACAAAGATTGCAATACAAACTGAAATCACAGGAAGTGCGGTAGATTTCATTGAGATACCAATACCCGCAATAATATTTGTGGCATGACCTGTTTTTGAAGCACGCGCTACATGTCTTACAGGTTCGTAATCCGTACCTGTGTAGTACTCTGTAATCCACACTAAAGCTGCAGTTAATACCAAACCTACGATACATGCTTGGAATAAAGCCATTGAGGAAACGTTTACATTTTGTATTGAAACACCTTCAGGGAACACATAGTTTGTAACATAGTAGAAAGCTACAAGTGAAAGCCCACCTGCTACGATGAGACCTTTATATAAAGCGGGCATAACATTTTTCATTTTAGGAGTTGCTCTTACAAAGAAACATCCAATAATCGAGGTCACGATAGAAGCTGCACCTAATAAGAGAGGATAAATAATACCGCTTGCACCGTTGTTGGTGATCATCAGACCACCAAGAACCATAGTTGCAATTAGAGTTACCGCATAAGTTTCAAATAAATCTGCTGCCATACCTGCACAGTCACCTACATTATCACCAACATTATCTGCAATTACAGCTGGATTTCTAGGATCATCTTCTGGAATTCCTGCTTCGACTTTACCCACTAAGTCTGCACCTACGTCTGCACCCTTGGTGAAGATGCCGCCGCCCAAACGAGCAAAAATTGAAATTAGTGAAGAACCAAAAGCGAGTCCAATCAAAGGATTTAAATTAGTTGCTTCAGCGCCACCCAGATAAATATAAAAACCTGTTACACCAAGAAGACCAAGTCCCACCACGAGTAATCCTGTGATAGCACCACCTTTAAAGGCGACATCTAGTGCCGGCACAATACCTTTAGTAGCAGCCTGGGCTGTTCTCACATTTGATTTGACAGAGACATTCATACCAATGAATCCACAAGCGCCAGAGAGAAGTGCGCCAACAATAAAGCCTAATGCTGTATCTTTGGAAATAAACATTCCAATGAGAATCGTTAAAACAATACCTACAATTGATATCGCTTTATATTGTCTTGCAAGGTAAGCTTTAGCGCCTTCTTGAATAGCTAGCGAGATTGCCTGCATTTTTGAATTGCCAGCTGGCAGTTTAAATATCCATGCACTCATGACAGCACCGTAAAGAATTGCTAAAAGTGCCGCGCCAATAATAAGGTTAAGTTCTGACATACATACTCCTAAATTTTTGGAAATCTTAAAATGAAAAACTTATCCGTTAAATTATCACATTCAATAACTTTGTCACTACTAAAAATAATATTTTAATTACAGATTAGCCTGAAAAAAGCATTGACAAGCCTATGAAAATTAAGAGACAAGCGAATATTTTTTTTAATGATGAAATAGAAATCTGATGTATCCATTTTGTTGCGAGCCTCACAAAAATAAGGCTCGAAGTCGTTAAGAATATAAGTCCTGGTAGATAGATATAGCCTAAGCTAAATTGAGGGAGCTGACTTAAATGTAAGCCATTTTTGATAAATCCAAATGAAGCCCCGAGTCCAATAAATATCCCTAGCGAGCTGGAGAGCCCAACAGCAAGTCTAGGATTAACTTTATGATAAATAAAATAAGGAACAAACATAGTACCTCCGCCAATTCCAATAATGGTGGAGGTAGAGCCTATTGTGAATCCATAAAGATTTGCAAAAATCATGGATGGTAATTGAACTGAGCTTTTGATTTTAGGAGACTTAAAAATTTCATAGGCAGCAAGAAAGGTGTAGATAATAAAAGCGTGTTTAATGAATGCAATATTTAAATGCGGAATGCTAAAAGCCATCGCCAAAGAACCTAAAAAAACCCCAGGGATGTAATGAGTTGCTATTGACCAATTCATATTGTTACGTTTTGTGTGAAAAAAACTCGATACTCCTCCAGTAAAAATAATAGAAGCAAGTGAAGTTGCTATGGCCATGAGCATTGCTTGATCAAAAGTAACTTGATGAAAATGAATTAAGACATAAGCCAGAAGAGGCACTATGATCAGGCCGCCACCAATACCAAGAAGGCCAGATAATGTGCCAACAAGGCTTCCAGCAATAATGAGTATCGAGGCTTCAGTCAGTATTTGCATGCTGTTTAATGAGCTTACTGAGGCGTTGCTTTAAAGGAGAGTCCTCGAGACTGCTGAGTAGATTTTTGAAAGCTAATTTAGCTTGAATAGGAAAATTTTTAGATGGAGCAGGCGACACTTTAGAATTTTTAATCACTAATTTTATTTTTAACGATTTAATTGGATTGGCATAAGGTATTTCTTTTTGAATACCTTCATTCAAGTCCTTGAGAAGGGTTGATTCAATAAACTTTAATTTGCTTGCAATACCGCTATTTTCCACATAAACAGTCAAAATATCGTCTCGAATTCCGCCGACATGTGATAAAGGGGTTAATTTGCTTGGGGCCTTGGCGGACCATAGCTTTTGATAGCTAGAAATAGAGCGATTTTTCTCTCTAATTAAGGAAAATACTTCACTTTCCAAGAGCTTCTTGACGGGCTTCATAAGTTATAATTATCTATTATTTACGCTAAATTTTAGACTTCAGATGCGAATTATCTTTGTAACAAATAGTACATCAAAGCCAAAAAGTATCCATTTAGTAACTTTTGTTGCCATAATCTTTTTGCTTTTTATTGCGCTTATTCAAGGCATTAACTGGCTTGATTCCAAATATAACGGTGGTGAAGAAGAAAAAAAATCATTAATCAATCTCAAACTTGATCTTAACTTAGGAAGTTTTCAAAAGAACCTAGATGTTTATGCAACTCAAATTGGCGAACTTCAAGCTCGATTAATTCGTATTGATAATCAAGCTCAGAGATTACAAGATTTTGCTAAAGAAAAATTAAAAACAAATGAAAAGTTGCCCAAGCCAGCCCCAATAAAATCATCTGGTCAAGGCGGACCCTTCGTCCCCGAAAAAAATTTTTCAGAGAGCGAACTTCAATCATTTATTGATAAGCTAACGCTTGATATTGAAAAACACGAAGAGTACTACAATAATTTAGAAGCTATTTATCTTAAACAAAGCGTTTTTAAGGATACGCTGCCTAATGCTTCTCCAGTGAATGCACCTTTCAATTCATCCAGCTATGGCTGGAGAGTGGATCCTTTTTTAGGAGTAAGGGCATTTCATGAAGGATTGGATTTTAGCGCAGATGTTGGCCAACCTATTAAGGCAACTGCGGCAGGTATTGTGGTTGCAGCCGAGGTAACTCCTGAGTATGGCAATGTGGTTCGAATATCTCATGGATCTGGGCTTGAAACACGATATGCACACGCATCTAAATTATTAGTTAAAGAAGGCGACCGTATAAAAAAGAATCAAGTGATAGCATTAGTAGGCAATACGGGAAGATCGACAGGGCCACATCTTCATTACGAAATTAGAATGAATGGTGAATCTTTAGATCCTCGTAAATATCTTCAATATTAATTATTTCAAATTATCTCGATTAAGATTATTCACATTATGTTAAAGACCATTGTTAAAAATTTATTTGGAAGTAGAAACGATAGACTCCTCAAAGAGTATGGAAAAAAAGCTCATCAAATAAATTCATTAGAAGAAGCAACTAAAAAACTGAGTGATACCGCACTAAAAGCTAAAACTTCAGAATTTAAAAAACGTCTTAACGAAGGGCAAAAGTTAGATGATTTGCTGGTCGAAGCTTTTGCTGTCGTGAGAGAAGTAAGTCGTCGTGTATTAGAAATGCGTCATTTTGATGTACAACTTATAGGTGGTATGGCACTTCATGATGGAAAAATTTCAGAAATGCGAACAGGTGAAGGTAAGACGCTGGTTGCGACATTACCTTCTTATCTTAATGCCTTAGAAGGTAAGGGTGTTCATGTTATTACAGTGAATGACTATCTTGCAAAACGAGATGCTGAGTGGATGGGTCAGATATATAGATTTCTAGGTTTAGAAGTCGGTGTTAATTTATCCAATATTTCAAGCGAAGAAAAGAAAAAAGCCTATCAAGCAGATATCACTTATGGCACAAATAATGAATTTGGATTTGATTATCTAAGAGACAACATGATCTTCTCCAAAGAAGAACGTGTTCAGCGTAAATTACATTACGGTCTAGTTGATGAGGTTGATTCAATTTTAATTGACGAGGCAAGAACGCCTCTGATTATTTCAGGACAGGCTGAAGATAACGTTGACCTTTATACTAAGATTAATTTAGTAGTCGCTAAGCTTTCAAGACAAAAAACTGAAGAAGAAAGTGGCGATTACTGGGTGGATGAAAAAGCGCATCAGGTGGTTCTTTCAGAAAGCGGTCATGAGAATGTAGAGAAGTTATTAATTCAAGCCGGTTTGTTATCTGAACAATCAAGTTTATATGATGCAACGAATATTTCACTTGTGCATCATATTAATGCTTCATTAAAAGCAAGAAACTTATTTAATAAAGATCAGCATTATGTCGTGCGTGATAATAGCATCATTATTGTGGATGAATTTACAGGAAGAATGATGCCAGGTCGTAGATGGTCAGAAGGTATTCATCAGGCTGTTGAGGCGAAAGAAGGTGTTGAAATTCAAAAAGAAAATCAAACGCTTGCTTCTATTACATTCCAAAATTATTTTAGGATGTATCAAAAGCTATCCGGTATGACAGGTACAGCTGATACAGAGGCTTATGAATTCAGTCAAATTTACGGTTTAGAAACTATTATTATCCCTCCTCATCGAACGACACAAAGAAAAGACATGATGGATAAAGTGTATCGCACCTCACAAGAGCGATATGCTGCAGTGATTGAGGATATCAAAGCATGTCAAAAGATTCAGCAGCCAGTGTTGGTGGGCACTACTTCAATTGAAAATTCAGAGCTTATTTCAGCGCTACTTACAAAAGCAAAATTAAAGCATCAAGTATTGAATGCGAAGCATCATGAGAAAGAAGCGCATATTATTGCGCAAGCAGGGCGTCCAAGCATGATTACCATTGCAACTAATATGGCAGGGCGCGGAACAGACATTGTCCTTGGTGGAAGTATTGAAGCTGACATTCATGATATTAAGTTAAACGACAAATTAACTGAAAGTAAAAAAGAAAAAGAAATTAAGGCACTCAAAGAATCATGGAAAGAACAAAATAGCCTTGTGGTTAAAGCAGGGGGACTTCATATTATTGGTACCGAAAGGCACGAATCAAGGCGAGTAGACAATCAGCTTAGAGGACGTGCAGGAAGACAAGGCGATCCAGGATCTAGTCGATTCTATTTATCTTTAGAAGATTCATTATTAAGAATATTCGCCTCTGATCGCGTTTCAGCCATTATGGAAAAGCTAAAGATGCCAGAGGGTGAAGCGATTGAGCATTCTTGGGTGACAAAAGCTATTGAAAACGCACAAAGAAAAGTAGAAGGTCGTAATTTTGATATTAGAAAGCAGTTACTCGAATACGACGATGTCGCAAATGATCAAAGAAAAGTAATTTATGAACAAAGAAATGAATTACTTGATTCTGAACAAACAGCAGAAACCATTGCTGCTATGAGAGAAGATGTCCTTCGCGACCTGATGCAGGCTCATATTCCTCTCGGCAGTATGGAAGATATGTGGGATATCCCATCTTTAGAGAAAATTTTATTTTCTGATTATGGTTTAAGTCTTTCCATCAAGACATGGGTTGATAAAGAGCCTCAGATTGCCATAGAAGATATTTATGAGAGGGTCATTAGCCTTGCGAATAAACAGTATCAAGAAAAAGAATCATTAGTTGGCAAGGATATTATTCGGCATTTTGAAAAAACGGTGATGCTTCAGAGTATTGATCATCATTGGAGAGAGCATTTGTCATCACTTGATCATTTAAGACAGGGCATACATCTCCGATCTTATGCTCAAAAAAATCCTAAGCAAGAATATAAAAAAGAAGCTTTTGAATTATTCGGATATCTTTTAGATACAGTTAAGACTGAAGTCACACGCATTACTATGGTTGTAAAAATTAAAAATGAAGCCGAAGTCAATGAGATTGATGAAAAAAATAAAGATGAGATTAAAAAATCAACTCGAAAGAAAGACGATGCAAAAAATACTTTCCCTAAAGTTGGTAGAAACGATCCATGTCCATGCGGAAGTAATAAAAAATATAAGCAATGTCATGGCACTTTAGACTAATGAAGGATATTTCGTATCATGGTTGAATCCCCATGTATTGGCATTTGCCATATTAGTAAAGAGCATCAGTTTTGCGAGGGATGTTTTCGAAGCGAAGAGGAAATTTCTCAATGGATCACATTTAGTGATGAGCAAAAAAAAGAAATTCTACAATTA
>RHAY01000028.1 GCA_010031285.1 Methylophilaceae bacterium
TAGAATTTTTTCTAAGGTAGTTTTATCATTTTCTGTGATTTTCTTCTCACACCATATGATATGAAGATATTCAGAATAAATATCTTTGATTTGCTTATTGATTGTTTGTAGCTTTCCAAGAAGTTTTTCTTTTCTAAACTTTGAATAAGCTGGACCACCAGCAATATAAATAATTTCTTGGCTTTGCATGTTTTGGGTAGTGTTTTAAGACGTTACTTTAAGCTTGTGATTTTAACAGAAGCTATTTTTTAAAACCTTGTTAATTTTTAACAAATTAACTAGAAAAGTAGAGCGAGGTTTGATAGAAAATAAAGCTAAAAATCCAGGCAAGAAGCAGTGCCCACGAGACTGAATAAATTACAAACGAAAGGTTTTTAGATTCATTTTTAAGTGTTGCAATCGTAGAAAGGCAGGGCGTATAAATTAGAGTAAAAATCATGAAGCTAATCGCCTGTATTTGACTCACATTACTATAAAGATGATGAGCTAAAGCATTACCCTCTACTCCATAAATCACAGCCAATGCTCCAATAACAATCTCTTTAGCAATAAAGCCAAAGATAAGCGCAATCACTAGTTGTTCATTAATGCCAATAGGATGAAAAATAGGGGATAACCATTGACCTAATTGACCCGAATAAGTGAATTCACTCGCAATCGGCACATCTGCTGGAAAATGGGTTAATGCCCATACAAGAAGAACCCCAATAATGATGAATTTAGTTGCACGTGTTAGAAAATGCTTAATTTCAAGCACACTTCTTTTAATGATGTGGTTTATTGTCGGAAAGCGATAGGGGGGCAATTCAATAATAATAGGCTCTTTATTTTTAAACTGATGTTTAAAAATCAGCGCTGAAATAAAGATTGTTAAAAAACTTAAGAGATAAAGACAGAAAAGAACCAAAGGACCATATTTGGCACTAAAAAGTGCTGTAATGATAAATAAAAATACCTGAAGTCTTGCTGAGCATAATGAAAATGGAATCACAAACATGGTTAAAAGACGCAATTCTTTCGTGCGCATAATTTTAGTGCCCATGAGAGCGGGCACGTTGCAACCAAAGCCCATAAGCATCATGACAAAACCTCTACCATCTAAGCCTATCTTTTCCATCATGGCATCCATTAAAAATGCAGCCCTTGAGAAATAACCGCTATCCTCGACAATGCTCATGATGAGAAAGAAAAGAATAATAATGGGTACGAAAGCTGCTACGGTCGTGACGCCTAAATAGAGGCCATCTAACAGTAGGCTTTGAAAGATACCATGATGATTTGTAAATAAAGGCTCAAGATATTCCACTCTAAAAAAATTAAAGAATTGAGTCATCAAATCTTGAATGGGTTTACCGAGCGTGAAAATAAACTGAAATATCGAAAATACAATCACAAAAAAAATAGGTAAGCCCCAATAAGGATCTAGAAAGAAAGCATCTAATTTTTTTGTATTTTTATCATTAAGTTTGGCTGGATACTTCACAGTTGATTGAATTAAAGCCTGAATATTTTTTTCTTGAGATATTTGATCAGAGAAATTTAATGGCTTAATTTTTTTAATAGGCGCAGTGATTTTTTGATTCATCACTTGAGTTGATGCCTCTAAAAGTTCAATCATACCCTCGCCAAATTTAGCACTTGTTTTAATGACAGGCGTGTTAAGTTTTTTCTCTAATAATGGCGCATTGATAGTGATGCCCATTTTCTTTGCTTCATCATGCATATTGAGTGCTAATACACAAGGAATATGAAGTTTTTGAAGTTGTAATAATAATGAAAGTTGTCGTTCAATTTGAGCGCTGCATAAAACAACAATCGCTAAATCAATTTTGTTGTGGTTGATAAAGCTTTGTACAATTTTTTCATCTTCAGATAAGCCTTGAAGATCATAAATACCTGGAAGATCGACCAGTTCAGCCATATGGCCGCCTAGCAATGTTTTGACTGCATGTAAATCTACTGTAATGCCAGGCCAATTACCCACGCGTGCCGATGATCCACTTAATCGATTAAACAGGGTGGACTTGCCAGTATTTGGCATACCTAAGAGGGCAATACGTTTCATGGAAGAGCTTTATTGATGTGGATGAGTGATGCTTCGTGTTCCCTGATCATAAGTTCGGTTGTATCAATCATGATGTGAAAGGGACCTTTAAACTGCGCTTTTCTTAAGACGGTGATTTTCTTTCCACTTTTTAACCCCATGGCATTCAGCCTTTGGATAAGAAAGCGATCCATGGCGAGCTTAAGGATTAAGCCACTTTGGCCTTCTGATAATTCTAATAAGGTAGTCATAGCAATCTAAATGATAATGATTCTTATTATTATATACAAAAAAGCCTGCATAGCGCAGGCTTTTAAGGTTTCTAAGGTTGAACGCCTTATTTACGGTTATCTACAATCTTAGCTTTTGCTTTGAGGTCTAAAATAAGTTTATCAAGTTGTTTTTGTTGCAGTGTTTTAGCCAAACCTTCTTTCACTTTATCGAACTCAGGCGCTTGAAGTGCTCTTGTATCTTCTAATTTAATTATATGCCAGCCAAATTGCGTTTGCACAGGGGTTGCTGTGAAGTTACCTTTTTTAAGCGACGTCAGCGCATCAGCAAATGGTTTAACCATGGTATTGGCTGGAAACCAACCTAAGTCACCACCTTTATCTTTTGAACCTGGGTCTTTTGATTTGTCTTTTGCGAGTTTAGTAAAGTTGCCGCCTTTATTAAGTTCAGCAATGATATCTTTAGCTTCTTGCTCACTTCCAACGAGAATATGTTTTGCATTGAATTCTTGTGTGCCTAAATCTTTTTTGTATTGTTCATAAGCATTTTTAATATCAGATTCTGAAATAGGATTTTTTTCTACGTAGTTTTGTAAGAATGTGTTGTATAGCATTTCTTTGCGCGCTAATTCCTCTTTTAAAAGATAGTTAGCGTCTTTATTGAGTCCGGTTCTCTCTGCTTCTTGATTAATAAGCTCCATGGCAATCATACGATTCACAATCATATTGTTAAGATTGTCATCCATTTTCTGGCCACGACTTGTAAGATCTTTCACTACAAAATCATAAAGATTTTTTTTGATAGGCTTACCATTCACCGTAATATTTAAATCGGCTGCTTGTGCTAAAAATCCAAGCTGAATTAGTAAAACAAAAATTAAGGTTTTGATAAAAGAAAACATTAAAGCTCCTTAGTAATTTATATTGTAGAGTGATTCCTTAAGGCAAATCAGCTTTGATACTTAATGCATGAATTTTTTGAGGAATTAAATCTTTAAGCGCGTCGTAAATGATGCGATGCCTCATTATCGTTGATTTTCCTAAAAAATGCGAACTTGTAATTACTAAATTGAAATGTCCTCCACCTGTATTGCCGCTATGTCCTTTGTGAAGGTGGCTTAAATCCTCAAGGCTTAAATATGAAGGCTCTAAAAATGCCAGCCTTTCTTTAATAAGATCTTGCAGCATAAATATTTAAGGTAGTGTTTTTCTGAAAGGCTTTACTTCAACAGACGCGTAAACACCTGAAATATAAAAAGGATCTTCATGTGCCCAACGTATCGCCTCATCGAGCGAAGTAAATTCAGCCACAATAAGACTTCCTGAAAAACCATCTAAACCAGGATCTATGGCATCAATAGCAGGAAAAGGGCCGGCGAGAAGCAGCTTTCCTTGATCTTGTAATATTTGAATACGCGCTAAATGCGCTGGTCTTTGAGCTAATCTTTGATTAAGGCTATTTTGCTTATCTTTAGCGATGATGGCGTAAAACATATTATTTGTGATGTGCTCTTGATGCTAAAACACCAATCAATATGGCATAGCAGATGATTAATCCTGTAATGCCAAATAATTTAAAATTAACCCAAGTACTCTCTGAAAAATTAAAGGCGACATAAAGATTAAGTGCACCTAAACCACCAAAAAATAGTGCAGATGTCATATTGATTTGATTCCAAGTTTTTTCATTTAACTGTATTTGTTGTCCCATGAGATTTTTAACAAGATTTTTTTTCTTAAAAAATTGAAAAAATAAAAGTGCACCTGATAGGAGCCAATACAAAATACTCGGCTTCCATTTAATGAAGTTTGCATCGTGAAGCCATAAAGTTATACCCCCTAAGATACTGATCAATACAGCATTAAATATGAGCAATTTATCCACTCTTTTATGAATAAGCCTACTATAAATCACTTGAAAAAATGTGGCAGCAATGACGACTAATGTTGCGGTATAAATATTTGAAAATTTATATGCAATAAAAAAAAGAATCACAGGAAAGAGATCGAATAGAAATTTCATTTTTTTAAAATTACCTCAAGGCTTTTGTAAATTATCTTTGGTCTAGACTATCTGATACTATGGTGGTTCATATAGAAGCAACGATACTTATGATTGATCTTCATTCACATTCTACTATATCTGATGGTTTATTAAGCCCAACTGCACTTGTTCAACACGCGCATGCTAGAGGCATTAAAGTACTCTCTTTAACTGATCATGATGATGTGGAGGGTTTAACAGAGGCAACTTCAGAAGCAAAATTATTGGGTATGCATTTAATTCATGGTGTTGAAATTTCAGTGACATGGAAAAGGGGTACGATTCATATCGTTGGATTAAATATAGATTCAGAAAATAAGACCTTATTACAAGGACTTTCTTCTATTCGAGAAGGGCGCTTTGAAAGAGCGAAACAAATAGCGCATGCATTGGATAAGATAGGTATTAAAGGCAGCTTAGAAGGGGCATTAAAATATGCAAAATCAGGCATCTTAGGCCGAACACATTTTGCAAGATTTTTAGTTGAAACAGGCTATGCTAAAGATGTGAAAACCGTATTTAAAAACTATCTCGTAAAAGGCAAACCAGGCTTTATTGAACATACATGGACAAGTCTAGAAAATGCGCTGACATGGATCCGTGAAAGTGGAGGTATTGCAACTATTGCTCATCCTGCTCGGTATGATTTGGGTAAAAATAATCTGTTGGCATTCTTGGATGAATTTAAAGCATTGGGAGGCCAGGGGATTGAAGTCATTTCAGGAAGCCATACAACTGAAGATGCTTTAAAATTTGCAAGAATTTCTGATGAGTTTGAATTTCTAGCATCTGTAGGCTCTGACTATCATGGGCCGGGGATTTCTTATAAGGAGATGGGATCTTTACCTAAACTTCCTGAAACATGTGTTCCGATATGGAAAAGTTGGAATGAAGTCAATGCCTTACTGAACTAAATTTTTTCTTAAAATCACATATTTCTTGATTGAATATAAGAATATTCAAATAGAATGACATTCTATATATGGAATTAACCGCTATACAAAAAGTTACCGTTTACGCACTTCCCATTATCTTTGCGATTACGGTTCATGAAGCAGCTCATGGATACGCTGCTAAGCATTTTGGTGATTTGACTGCTTATAATCAAAACAGAATTAGTTTAAACCCGCTTCGACATATTGATCCGATTGGTACCATTGTTCTCCCAGCGTTAACCGTATTATTAGGAGGCGTTTTATTTGGCTGGGCCAAGCCTGTTCCAGTTAATTTTATGAATTTGCGTCATCCTAAAAAAGATATGCTTTGGGTAGCTGCTGCTGGTCCTTTATCAAATTTAATTATGGCGATTTTTTGGACGATTTTATTTGGACGAAGCGCATACTTTCCAGAGTCAATGTCTCTATTTGTTCAACAAATGGGTATTGCAGGTATTAGTATTAATTTATCTTTGATGGTTTTGAATCTAATCCCATTACCGCCGCTTGATGGAGGAAGAATTGCTGTAAGTTTATTACCAAATCATTTGGCTTATAAATATGCGCAAGTTGAGCGATATGGTTTTTTAATTTTGATTATTTTATTAATGACCCATATTCTTGATTTGATCATTTTTCCTTTGATCCAAATTAGTCAAAGTTTAATTTTATGGATATTTGCTTAAGGATGAAATTATAGGCTATGGCTATTGAACGCGTCATATCTGGCATGCGACCTACGGGCAATCTTCATTTAGGCCACTTCAATGGAGTGCTTAAGAATTGGATCAACCTCCAACATGAATTCGAATGTCTATTCTTTGTAGCCGACTGGCATGCACTCACGACACATTATGACTCTCCTGAAATTATTGAAGAAAATGTATGGGAAATGGTTGTGGATTGGCTTGCAGCGGGTGTTGATCCAGCAACAGCAACTATTTTTATTCAGTCTAAAGTCCCTGAGCACGCTGAACTTCATACGTTATTGTCTATGATTACACCGCTAGGCTGGTTAGAGAGGGTGCCAACCTATAAAGATCAGCAGGAAAAACTATCCTCCAAAGATTTATCGACTTATGGATTCTTAGGTTATCCATTATTGCAAAGCGCGGATATTTTAATTTATAAGGCCACTCAAGTGCCTGTGGGTGAAGATCAAATTCCTCATATTGAATTTACACGTGAGATTGCGCGGCGCTTCAATCATCTTTATGGCAAAGAAGCTGGCTTTGTTGAAAAAGCTGAAGAGGCAATTAAAAAATTAGGCTCTAAAAAAAGTAGTCTTTATATGGAAATGAAAACGGCATATCAAGAAAATGGCGACGAAGAAGCCTTAGATTCAGCGCGTGTGTTAATCGAAGAACATCAGGGATTAAGTTTAGGTGACAAAGAAAGGTTGTTAGGCTTTTTAGAAGGGGGTGGCAAAATGATTCTAGTTGAGCCTGAATATAAATTAGCCCCCGCATCAAAAATGATTGGTTTAGATGGACAGAAAATGTCTAAGTCTTATAACAATACCATTGCTTTAAGGGAGCCTCCTGAATCTGTTGAGAAAAAAATTAAAACAATGCCAACAGATCCTGCGCGTGTCAGAAGAAATGACCCAGGCAATCCAGATCATTGCCCAGTGTGGCAATTACATCAAGTTTACTCAAATGACGAAACAAAGTCTTGGGTCGAAACAGGATGTAGAGAAGCTAAAATAGGATGTATTGAATGTAAGCAACCTGTGATTGAAGCGATCAACAAAGAATTGAAACCTATTCAAGAAAGAGCCTCTCATTACATTGAAGATCCTGATCTTGTAAAAAATATCGTGGCAGAAGGTTGTGAAAAAGCGAGAAAATTAGCAAGAGAAACGATGCGAGAAGTCAGAGAAGCGATGGGGTTAAATTACTAATGAATCAAGAAGTGCAAACAGCGACGATCGGAAAAATTCATGGAGAGAATATTGAGGCATTACCACAGGATCTCTACATTCCTCCTGATGCGCTTGAAATTTACCTAGAAGCTTTTGAGGGACCGCTTGATCTTCTTTTATACCTCATTAGAAAACATAACTTAGATATTCTCGATATCCCTATGGCTGACTTAACAATTCAGTACATGGATTATGTAGAGAAAATGAAAAAAATTAAGCTTGAGTTAGCTGCAGATTATTTACTTATGTCCGCAGTTTTGATTGAAATTAAATCAAGAATGCTATTACCAAAGAAAACAGCCGAAGTAGATGCAGAGCAAGATCCTCGAGCGGAACTTGTTCGAAGACTCATGGAATATGAGCTCATTAAAATAGCCTCTGAAAAACTTACACAAATGCCACAAGTAGGCGTTGATCTTTTTGTAGCTAATGCTTATTTTGAAAAAATTACAGAAATTACTTATCCAGATGTATCAATCGATGACATATTCGCTGCGTGGAAAAATATTTTAAATCGTGCAAAACATTTTGAAGCTCATAAAGTTGCTCGAAATGAGCTTTCCGTCAGAGAGCATATGACCATGATTTTAAGAAAACTTCAAGAAGAGGAATTTGTTGAATTTTCATCATTGTTTGATGTGGCTGAGGATAGAATTCAAAAATTAGTTGTATGTTTCTTAGCTATATTAGAATTGGCTAGAGAGCGGCTTATTAAAATTACTCAGCAAGAAAGTTTTTCTCCTATCTATATTAAATTACAGATTAATTAGGCTATGACAGATTTAAATAACATATCAAAAATTAAACAAATACTAGAAGTGGCATTACTCACAAGTCCCAATCCTTTATCTTTGGATGATTTGCAAAAATTATTTTCTGAAAAAATTGAACGTTCGACATTAAGAATGTTACTAGATGAGCTAAAAACAGAATGGCAAGATCGTACTATGGAATTAGTGCTCGTGGCCTCGGGTTATCGCTTTAAAGCAAGAGAAGAATATGCAAGTTATCTTATGAGGTTAAGCCCTGAAAAAGTAGCTAAATATAGTCGTGCCGTAATGGAAGTATTGGCAATTGTAGCTTATAGGCAGCCAGTGACACGAGGTGAGATAGAAGAAATTAGAGGTGTTGCACTCAATCCGAATGCTATTAGACAGCTTCAAGAAAGAGATTGGATTGATGTTATTGGTCAAAAAGATGTGCCTGGAAGACCTTCTTTGTATGCAACAACAAAACATTTTTTAAATGATTTTAATTTAAGATCTTTATCCGAG
>RHAY01000029.1 GCA_010031285.1 Methylophilaceae bacterium
GTAATCGCATTTTCAAGTTGAAGGGCTGTCATTTTGAATTTTTGTTCAATTCCACATTCAACGATCACCGGTTTAGCATTTGAAACTAAGGCGATATCTGCATAAGATACCCAATAAGGCGCGGGTATAATTACTTCATCGCCTGCATTTAAAACAGCAAGACAGAAATTAAAAATACATTGTTTTCCTCCTACACCAACAATCACTTCATTGGGGGCATATTCAAGATTATTGTCTCGTTTAAATTTATCAATAATTGCTTTTTTTAATGATGGAATGCCAGCCACAGGGGTGTATTTTGTAAATCCATTATCGATTGCTTTTTTTGCAGCATCTTTGATATGTTGTGGTGTATCAAAATCTGGTTCCCCAGCAGCAAGGCCAATAATATCTTTGCCTTCTGATTTATAGCGAGCTGCTTTGGCTGTGATGGCAAGGGTTGGTGATTCTTTTATTCGGCTGACGCAGTCGGATAGTTTGATAGCTGACAATTTAGATCCAGGGTTTATTGAAGAATGACCCTATTTTACGCAAAAAGAAGTGTAGTTGAAATAGACTTTTAATCTATTCACATGTCTTAGAGCAGCCTACCAGTTGATTGTAATCTTCGAGAAGTTCAGGGTTAATTAGAGAAATTTGTTCCTGAATATTTTTAATTTCTTTTTTATCATCTTTAGTTTTAGCAATAAAACCTAAACGTAAAAGTGCATCTGTGTTTTGACTATCTAATTTGATCGATTGTCGATATGCTTTTTCTGCCTCTATCAAATTATTAAGATGCTCATAGGCAAAGCCAAGTTCGAACCAAGCCTCAGCATTATTTTTTTCTTTGCTTGTCCATTCATTAGCTACATCTAATAATTTCTTCCAGTCTTCTTTGATTGTTGGGATTGCAACTTGAAGAAAAATTGGTTTTTTATCTTCTTCTTCTTCCCACAAAGCTCTGCCACTGATTGGGAAATTAGTTTCAGCTGGTTTGTTCTTAAGTGAATTTAACCATTCAACTGGAAGGGCATAGTAAAAAGAATTCCGGCCCGAAGTTTTAAATGTATTAATACCGATGAGTCGACCTTCAGTATCAAATAAACCACTACCCGATGCGCCCATTCTAAATTGAGCCGAACTTAAAATAACTTTTCCTTGATCAAGATCGTAGGTTGATTTAACAACGCCTGCGCTCGTGAGTGGCGCGGGAACACCATTCGAGTGACCGATGGCGATGACTTCCTGTCCTTTCTTAAGGTCTGTACTTTTACCTAAGATAACAGGTTTATGTGGCATACCAAATGTGGTCATAAGACATAAGTCATGCCAGCGATCAGCTTTAACGGCCGTTACAGAGTAAGTTTCTTCACCCTGAGATACCCAGGGTTGTTTTGTTTTTCTAATCACATGACAGTTCGTCACCACTTGATTATCCCCTACAACAACACCTGAGCCATAAGCAAGCCCACCAGCTTCGTTATATCCCCTAATCATGACAACACTTAAAAATGAATCCATTAATAGATCTCTATTCAAAGCAAACACATTGGATGAATAGAGGGAAACAACAACAAATATCAAAGCGATATATTTAAAAAAACGTTTCATAGGAATTCACTTATAAAAAGTATAATGTTGACTTGACTGAATGAAATACTAAAAGTTCTTACTTATTTTTAATGCAAATTAAATTTTCTAATTCTTTATTTAAGTAGAATAACACTATCTTGTTACTTACATTTCCAAATAGCCCTTACCAGTTATTTCAGCCATTTCCTCCTGCGGGCGATCAGCCCCAAGCTATTGATCTTTTAACCCAGGGTATTTTTGATGGAAAAAAATTTCAAACACTTTTAGGTGTGACTGGGTCAGGAAAAACATACACCATTGCAAATGTAATCGCAAGGACAGGAAAGCCTGCCATTGTGATGGCGCCCAATAAGACACTTGCTGCTCAACTTTATTCAGAATTCAGGGAGTTTTTTCCACATATTGGCGATCCAGTTGATTATCAGGGTATGGTCATGCATCTCGTCAAAGGTGAAAAGTTATTGCAACGCAATATAATTTTACGCTTAGTGTCCATGCAATATGAACGTAATGATTTTGATTTTTCGCGAGGTGCTTTTCGAGTTCGGGGCGATACGATTGATATTTTTCCTGCTGAAAATTCAGAAACCGCGATCAGAGTGACGTTATTTGATGATCTCATTGAGTCCATCACATTCTTTGATCCACTTACAGGACAAATGTATAACAAAGTGAATCACTTTACTGTTTACCCATCGAGTCATTACGTCACACCAAGAGAAACTACAGTAAGAGCCATTGAAAAAATTAAAAACGAATTAAGAGAGCGTTCTGATTATTTTGTGAAAGCAAATAAATTAGTGGAAGCTCAGAGAATTGAACAGCGAACTCGTTTTGATATTGAGATGTTAAATGAAATAGGTTTTTGTAAGGGTATCGAAAATTATTCAAGACATTTATCAGGCAGAAATCCAGGAGATCCGCCACCTACTTTGATTGAATATCTGCCTAAGAATGCGCTCATGATTATTGATGAAAGTCATGTGACCGTACCTCAAATTGGAGGTATGTATAAAGGTGATCGGGCCCGAAAAGAAAATTTAGTTGAGTACGGATTTAGATTACCTTCGGCGCTTGATAATCGCCCACTAACATTTGAAGAGTTTGAAAAAACAATGCGACAGTGTATTTTTGTATCAGCGACACCTGCTGAATATGAAGCAGCGCATACAGAACAAATCGTTGAGCAAGTTGCGAGACCTACAGGACTTGTCGATCCTGAAATTATCGTTAAACCTGCAGATACACAAGTTGACGATTTATTAAGCGAGATTAATCTACGTGTTGAAAAAAATGAAAGAGTCCTAGCGACCACTCTTACAAAGCGAATGGCTGAAGACTTGACCGACTATTTAAATGAACATCAGATTAAAGTACGCTATCTTCATTCGGATATTGATACGGTGGAGCGCGTTGAAATCATTCGCGACTTAAGATTAGGAAAATTTGATGTCGTTGTGGGTATTAATTTACTAAGAGAAGGCCTTGATATCCCAGAAGTTTCGCTTGTGGCTGTGTTAGATGCTGATAAAGAGGGTTTTTTAAGGTCTGAACGCTCTCTTATACAAACGGCAGGAAGGGCGGCTCGAAATATAAATGGCCAAGTTATTTTCTATGCTAATAAGATTACACGAAGCATGAAGGTCGCGATGGATGAAACTAATCGAAGACGCACCAAACAAATTACGTTTAATCAAGAAAATCATATTACGCCAGTAGGCGTTACTAAAAAGATTAAAGATATTATTGAAGGTACATTTGATAAAGAAGAAGTTGATCTTAATCGAGCGCTTAAAAAGGAAGAGGCTCGCTATGACCATTTAAATGAGAAGCAAATGGCCAAGGAGATTCAAAAACTCGAAAAATCAATGCAGACAGCGGCACGTAATTTAGAATTTGAAAAAGCAGCCCAGCTGCGAGATGAGGCAAAATTCCTTAAAGAAAGACTTTATGGAGCAGGCCTTAAAGACAGAATTGACCTCTAAAAATCATTGATTTAATTCAAAAAACACCTATAATACTCGATCTTTCTACCTTGCTTTACAGTGAATCGCATCATTGAAAGCTATTAACCATAAGGGGATTTATATGCGACATTATGAAGTTGTATTTATCGTACATCCTGATCAAAGCGAACAAGTGCCTGGCATGATTGAACGCTACAGATCTCTAGTTACATCCAAAGGTGGAAAACTCCACCGCCTCGAAGACTGGGGCCGCAAACAACTTGCCTACATGATTGAAAAAATTCACAAAGCGCATTATGTGCTTATGAATATTGAATGTGATCTCGAAACCCTCGGAGAGCTAGAGCATGCATTTAAATTCAATGATGCCGTTTTACGTCATTTGATTATGGGCACAAAAACAGCCGTGACTTCACCATCTATCATGATGAAAGAAGAAAAATCAAAATCAGTGCTTGATAAAGATGAGCGCGGTGCACCTGAGGTTGTTGAAGCTTAATTTAGATTGAATTGCTTAGAAATTTGTGGGGAAGTATCCCATGTGGATCCGGTTCGTTACACCCCCGCAGGAATACCGGCACTCAATCTTACTTTAAAACATAACTCAGAGCAGATTGAAGCGAATTTAAAACGAACAATCAATTGTGAGTTGAACGCAAAAATCATGGGCAATAATGCATTAATACCTGTGAAAATTGGCGATAGAATTAAAACAAAAGGGTTTATTGGAAATAAGAGCGCAAAAAGTAACCAGCTCATTTTTCATATTAATTTTATAGAATATCTATAGGAGTTTAAGATGGCTAGAGAAATGTACAAAAGAAGACGTTATTGCAGATTTAGTGCCGAAGGCATTAAAGAGGTCACTGATAAGCACTAAGGAGATTATAAGATGCAAGTTATTTTATTAGAGAAAGTTGCTAATTTAGGAAACCTTGGTGACATTGTTAAAGTTAAAGATGGTTTTGGTAGAAATTTTTTAATTCCACAAGGTAAAGCTAAACGTGCAACAGATTCAAACAAAGCTGAATTTGAAGCAAGGCGTGCTGAGCTTGAAAAACAACAAGCGGCGCTTCTCGATGCTGCAAAAGAAAGAGCGAAAGCACTTGCTGGTTTTAATCTTTCTGTGACACAAAAAGCCGGTGTAGATGGAAAACTTTTTGGCTCAGTGACAAACACAGATATTGCTGAAGGATTAACAGCGAATAAGATTAAGGTCGTTAAAGCGGAAATTCGTATGCCAAATGGCCCACTTAAAACTGTAGGCCAGCATCAAGTGACCATTGCTTTACATCATGATGTAACTGTTGATATTACAATCGACGTCATCGGTGAACCTGCTTAATAAAAAGCAATCTATTTTTTTAAAGGCTGCCTAGGGCAGCCTTTTTTTATTCCGTTATAATTAATCCATGGCTGACGATATCCTCAATACCCTAAAATTACCCCCACATTCGATAGAAGCAGAACAGTCTTTGCTAGGCGGTTTACTTATTGAAAATGAAGCGCTTGATAAAATTGCTGATCTTGTGTCACCGAGTGATTTTTATCGTCAAGACCATCGGTTGATTTATCAGCACATCATTAAACTTGTTGAGCAAAATAGTCCAGCGGATATTGTGACCGTTGCAGAGTCTTTAGAGAAGAATGCTGAATTAGTTACGGCTGGTGGTATAAGTTATTTAGGGTCGTTGGCACAAAATACGCCAACTTCTGCGAATATACGTCGATATGCAGAGATTGTCCGTGAACGGTCGATTATGAGACATTTAGTCGAAGTAGGTTCTGATATTGCAGACAGTGCTTTTGCCCCTCAAGGACGAGATGCTCAACAACTTTTGGATGAAGCCGAAGCTAAGATTTTTCAAATTGCTGAAAAAGAAAAGCATGATCAATCAGGCTTTAAAGATATCAAAGAGCTTTTGCCTCAAGTGGCGCAGAGAATTGATGATTTATTTGCTGCGGGGGCATCTGATGTTACAGGCGTGCCTACAGGGTTTTCAGATTTAGATGCGATGACCTCAGGCCTGCAGCCAGGTGATCTTACTCAACTTACTATGCGCCTATTAGGATCTGTCGGTCGCCTAGATCAACATAAAATGAGAACAGGGCGCTTAGAAGATGATGATTGGGAAAGATTGACGCATGCATTAGGAAAACTTAATGAAGCACCTATTCATATTGACGAAGGTGCTGGTTTAAATTCTTTTGACATCAGAGCTCGTGCTAGAAGACTTTCGAGGCAGTGTGGAAAATTAGGATTGATTGTCATCGACTACCTTCAATTGATGTCACCCCCAGGTGGACGACAAAGCGAAAATCGTGCGACAGAAATTTCTGAAATGTCACGATCACTTAAGGCGTTAGCAAAAGAGCTTGATGTACCAGTGGTTGCCTTATCACAACTTAATCGAAGTGTTGAACAAAGACCTGATAAACGCCCCGTAATGTCTGATTTGAGGGAATCAGGTGCGATTGAACAAGATGCAGATTTAATACTTTTCATTTATAGAGATGAAGTCTATAACCCTGATACACCAGATAAAGGTGTTGCAGAAATTATTATTGCAAAACAAAGAAATGGTCCTATTGGACGAATCAGACTCACATTCTTAGGCGAATATACGCGTTTTGAAAATTTTGCTAATCCAGGTTTTCAATCTTACGACGAATAAAATAAATGCGTCCTCTTAAGGCATTCATTCACCAAGCTTCGCTTCGACATAATCTCTCTATTGTTAAGCAATTAACGCCTAAATCTAAGATCATGTCAGTTGTAAAAGCCAATGGCTATGGGCATGGCCTCATCAATGTCGCGCAGGGGTTAAACGAAAGTGATGGTTTTGCTGTATTAAGTTTAAATGAAGCGATTGATTTAAGAGAGCATGGTTTTGAGCAAGACATTTTATTATTAGAAGGTGCGTTCGAAGCTTACGAGATTCCTATAGCAGCAAAAATGCGTATTAATCTTGTCGTCCATAATCTTCATCAATTGCAAATGATTGAAAACTCAAAGCTCAATCAGCCCATCGATATTCATTTTAAAATTAACACTGGAATGAATCGCTTAGGATTTAATCCTAAAGACACAAAAGATATTCTTCAGTCTTTACAAAATAAATCTTATTTTAAATCGATCACACTCATGACGCATTTTGCAACTGCCGATGAGCCTGAAGGTGTCGATTGGCAATTGAATATTTTTAACGATATTGCTAATCATTTTAATTTTTCTCGCTCAGTTGCAAATTCAGCATCTATTCTTAATTATAAAAATACACATCTTGATTGGGTTCGTCCAGGCATTATGCTTTACGGTGCTTCACCCATTGTAGGAAAAAAATCTAGTTCTTTTAACCTAAAACCTGCAATGCAATTAAAAAGTAAAATTATTGCCATACAAAATTTATCTAAAGATGATTCAATTGGATATGGCAAGAGTTTCAAAGCAGGAAATGATATGCGTATTGCTATAGTTGCATGTGGTTATGCAGATGGTTATCCAAGACATGCACCATCTGGAACACCAGTCTATATCGAAGGGAAAAAAACGTGCACAGTTGGCAGGGTATCTATGGATATGCTTTATGTGGATATTACAAATATTCCGAGTGCATCTATTTCAAGTGATGTTGAATTATGGGGTGAGCATATTCCTGTCGATGAAGTTGCTGAAAAATCTGGAACCGTAGGTTATGAATTACTTTGTGCAATTTCAGCATCCAAAAGAGTTCCGATAGAAACTATATATGGCTAAAAATAAGATTGCATACGTTTGCACGGAATGTGGAGGTCAATCGACTAAGTGGCAGGGCCAATGCCCACATTGTATGACCTGGAATACGATGGTAGAGAGTATTATAGAAGCCTCTGTGCCGAATCGATATGCATCCCTGACTCAAACTTCAGAATTAAAAAAACTCAATGAAGTTAAAATGTCAGCTGTGTATAAAAGAACAACGTGCATAAGTGAATTTGATCGTGTTTTAGGTGGTGGTTTTGTTCCAGGTGGCGTCGTCTTGATTGGAGGTGATCCGGGAATAGGTAAGTCAACATTACTTATTCAAGCACTTTCACATATGACAAATGATAAGAGCCAGGCAGCATGTAAAGTTATTTATGTAAGCGGCGAAGAATCACCTCAACAAATTGCCATGCGCGCAAAACGTTTAGAGTTAGAAGTTTCAGATATTTTTATATTGTCAGAAATTAATTTAGAGAAAATTATTCAATCGATTGAAAAAAATAAACCTGATATCGTTGTAATCGATTCTATTCAAACAATTTATTCAGAGGAGTTGCAATCTGCTCCTGGTTCAGTGACTCAAGTGAGGGAATGTTCAGCTCAATTAACTCGTATTGCAAAACAATTAGAAGTGAGCATGATTCTTGTAGGCCATGTTACAAAAGAGGGGTCATTAGCAGGTCCACGTGTGTTAGAACATATTGTAGATACAGTACTTTACTTTGAGGGTGATCAAAACTCGAGTTTTAGAATGGTGCGTGCATTTAAAAATCGTTTTGGCGCTGTTAACGAGCTTGGTGTTTTTGCCATGACTGAAAAAGGTTTACGTGAGGTGACAAATCCCTCCGCCTTATTTCTATCACATCATCACGAAGAAGTTTCTGGATCATGTATTACCGTCACCCAAGAAGGTACAAGGCCGCTTCTTATTGAAATTCAAGCGCTTGTTGATAATGCACATGGTGGAACACCTAAACGTTTAGGTG
>RHAY01000030.1 GCA_010031285.1 Methylophilaceae bacterium
AAATGAGATATCTCATTTAACTAAGTCGCAACAAAAAGGATTAAATTTATTAATTAGTAAAGCTGCTAATTACGATGTAAGAATTATTTGTGCTACTTCACAGTCTCTTGCCCAAGCAAATGAAGTAGATTTTGACGAGCGGATTTTAAATGAATTACTGCCTGGATCTTTACTGCTTCCTTCAATCAATGAACATAAAGAAGATATTCCGGAGCTAGCATCATCTATTTTGACGATGTATCTTGCAAAATCTGATAAGTCCGACTACAAAGTTTTTGATGTAGCTGCATTAAATATGATGCGTGCAATGAATTGGATAGGCGATATAGAAGAGCTAGAAAGCTTTATTTTCAATTTAATGCAAACTAGTTTGCTTGAAAAAATCACTGCGGATGATGTTAAGCGTGTTTCAAATCAATTTAACTTATTACATGATAAAAATAAGTCTTCTAAGAAGAATAAAGACAATAAAGATCAAGGTTTTGATGATATTTTTAACAAACCATTAAGAGATGCGCGTGATGATTTTGAAAAAATGTATTTTAAACATCACCTAAATCAAGATGATCAAAGTATGGCAAAACTTGCTGAAGTTTCAGGTGTTGAGAGAACGCATCTCTATAGAAAATTAAAACAGCTCGGTATTAAGGTAAAGTAAATTAAATTTCGATCAATACAGGCGTGTGATCTGAAGGGCGCTCTGATTTTCTTGGTTCTTTATCAATGGCAGCAACTTTTATCTTACTGACTAAACTTTTATTTGTGAGTATGTGGTCAATACGCATGCCAAGATTTCTTCTAAATCCAGCTACGCGATAATCCCACCAGCTATATTGTTGTTCTGAGGGATGGGTTACTCTAAAGCTATCAGAGAGTCCTAAATCAATAATTTTTTGAAATGCTTCTCTTTCTTTAGGACTTACAAGAACACTATTTTTCCAGGCTTCTGGATCATGACAATCAATATCTTGAGGCGCAATGTTAAAGTCACCCGCAATAACGATATCTGGATATAACTCCATTTCCTTTTTAAGCCAAAAAGTGAAATGTTTTAACCAATTGAGTTTATAAAGGTATTTCTCTGAATCCACAGATTGGCCGTTAGGAATGTAAACACAAACCACTCTGATTTTTCCTTGATTTGTATTTACAGTTGCAGCGATTAATCTTTTTTGTTCATCTTCGAAGCCAGGAATATTATTTTGAATATCAAGAAGCTCATATTTGCTTATAATTGCAACGCCATTGTATGTTTTTTGCCCATTATGGATGGAGGTATAACCTAATACATTTAGGGCTTCGTGCGGAAATTTAATATTTTCTTGTTTTGTTTCTTGAAGTAAAAGAAGGTCAGGTTTTTCTTTTTTAATCCAAGCTTCAACTTGACCTAATCTTACAGTGAGAGAATTTACATTCCACGTGGCAATTTTCATAAATCTTAAGTCATACCGCTATGTCTGAGGAGGGCATCAACTGTAGGTTCGCGCCCACGAAAAGCGACAAAAGATTCCATAGCCGGTCTAGAGCCACCCTTTGATAAAACTTCATTTTTAAATTTCTGACCAGCGTGACTTGATAAGATACCTTCTTCCTCAAACAAACTGAAAGCATCAGAAGCCAATACCTCAGCCCATTTATAACTGTAATAGCCGGCTGCATAGCCACCGGCGAAAATATGAGAAAAGCTGTTAGGAAAACGATTCCAAGAAGGAGGTCTTACCACAGCAATTTCATCGCGAATAGTTTCTAGAAGTTTTAAAGGGTTAATTTTATTTTGATCACTATATTCGGTGTGTAATCTGATGTCGAATAAAGAAAATTCAATTTGTCTTAGAGTTTGCATACCTGATTGAAAATTTTTTGCTTCAATCATCTTGTCAAATAAACTTTTAGGTAAAGTATTTTTGTTATCAACATGTTCGGTCATATGTTTTACTACATCCCACTCCCAGCAGAAATTTTCCATAAATTGACTAGGCAATTCAACAGCATCCCATTCCACCCCTTTAATGCCAGAAATACTGTAATCATCCACTTTGGTTAACATATGATGAAGTCCATGGCCGAATTCATGGAACAGGGTAATGACATCGTCATGAGAAAATAGAGCTGGCTTGTTGTCCGAAGGTGATGAAAAGTTACACGTCAAAAAAGCTACTGGATGCGATGATCCGAGAGCATTTTTATATCGAGATATAGCCTCGTCCATCCACGCACCACCGCGTTTGTGATTGCGTGCGTATAAATCAAAATAAAATTGGCCAATTAATTCATCATTTTCATTTTTTATAGAATAAAAACTTACATCTTTGTGCCAGGTAGGAGCATCGGATTTGACAATCTTTAAGTTAAAGATAGTTTCAACCACTTTAAAGAGGCCTTTTAAAACACGATGCTCAGGGAAGTATTGTTTAACTTCATTCTCAGAAAAACTATATTTGGCTTGGCGAAGTTTTTCGGATACATAAGCGATATCCCAAGCCTCTAATGTTTCTATCTTTAGGGTTTTAGCAAAAGATTTAAGTTCGTCCATATCTTTTAAAGCAAAAGGTTTTGCTTTGTTTGCTAAATTCATAAGGAAGGTGATAACTTCTTCACTTGATTTTGCCATTTTAGTGACAAGTGACATCTCAGTAAAATGTTTAAAGCCCAAGAGTTGTGAAGATTCGAAACGAAGCGCGAGAATCTCTTCTATAAGGTTTGTATTATCAAATTTAGGCGATGCAAGCTCGGATGCACGGGTAGCGTAAGCATGATAGAGCTTTTCTCGTAAGGCTCTATTGTCAGCATACTGCATCACTGGAAGATAGGATGGAAAGTGAAGGGTGAATTTATAGCCTTCTTTTTTATCTTCTTTAGCTTCAGCAAGAGCTTTCTTAATATTTTCTTCTGGAATACCTGCAAGCTCCTCGAGATGATTTACGAAAATAGAAAATTCATTGGTAGCATCTAGAATATTTTCTTCAAACTGAGTTGATAGCTTTGCAAGCTTTTCTTGAATCACTTTAAATCTTTTTTTATCCGTTTCATTTAGTTCAGCGCCCCCTAGTCTAAATTCACGCAGAACATTATCAATAATACGTTTTTGAGAAGATGTAAGTGATTTAAATACTTCGCTATCCTTAAGAGATTGATATTTTTTATAAAGAGATTCGTCTTGCGATAGATTTGTATAGAACTCAGTTAATTTTATAAGGTTATCGTTATAGGCTTTTCTTAAGTGATCTGAGTTAACAACAGCATTAAGATGTTCAATTTGGCCCCAAGCTCTTGAAATTTTTTCACTGATAATTTCTATAGGCTCTACAAAATTGTCCCATGAAGCGGGGGCTTTCATTTCTTTTAGGGAATGAATTAAACTATTCGCTTCTTTGAGAATGCTTTCAATAGCTGGAGAAATATGCTCAGGTTTGATTTGATCAAATAGGGGAAGACTATCGCGATGTAAGACAGGATTGATCATCATAATTAAAAAGTGGTTATTTAAACAGATTGATTAATTTTTTTTAGTAAAGTTTCAATTTTATCGACTTCGTTTAAGTTTAGTAACTTAAGAACAGAAGTTTTCATATTTTTAATTGAGCTATTTAAAACTTGTTGTTTAACACTGAGAATATGCGAAGGATGCATAGAGAGTTGCTCAACGCCCATAGCAATCAATAATTTAGTAAGCTTAGGTTCTCCTGCCATTTCACCACAAATAGCGATCGATTTTTTATATTTATGCGCAGATTTTATTGTAAGAGCAATTAACTTTAAAACAGCGGGATGAAGTGGATTATACAAGTGTGATACTGCATCATCCGTGCGATCGATTGCGAGCGCGTACTGAATTAAATCATTTGTGCCTATAGATAAAAAGTCTAGTTCCTGAGCAAAAATATCTGCGCTGATAGCAGCAGCAGGTATTTCAATCATGCCACCAATAAGAATTTTTTCATTAAACTTTATTTTTTCCTTTCTTAAACTTGCCTTTGCCCTTTCTAATATAAGTTTGGTTTGGCGAAGTTCACTAATACTGCTTAGCATCGGGAAAAGAATTTTAATATTACCAAATTGAGAGGCTCTTAAAATGGCTCGAAGTTGAGTCATAAAAACCTTAGGCTCAGACAAACATAGTCGAATTGCTCTTAATCCTAATGCTGGATTAGGACTTACTTTTTTATTGTCTAAAGCAGTTTGTTTATCAGCACCTGAGTCTAGGGTACGAATAGTGACAGGTCTTTTGCCCATAGCTTCAGCAACTTTCTTATATGCCTGAAATTGCTCTTCCTCATCTGGCATATCCTGTCTATTCATAAATAAAAATTCTGTTCTAAATAAACCAATACCACTGGCACCTGAAGCATTGACCGAGATAATATCGTTTGGGACTTCAATATTTGCAAAAAGATGAATGAAGGCCCCGTCTTTGGTGATTGATCTTTTTGTTTTAATGCGCAGAAGTTTTTCTTGTTCGTTATCCCAAGAATCCTGAATTTTTTTGTAATGCTTTTGAATGTCTTGGGTTGGATTAACAATCACAACGCCAGATGTTCCGTCGACAATAATTAAATCGTTATCCCTAATTAATGCTCTTGCATTTTGCAATGCTACGATTGAAGGAATATTTAAACTTCGAGATAAGATAGCGGTATGAGAAGTAACACCGCCACCATCTGTGATGAAAGCTGCGTATTTATGATCCTTGAAGTGAAGAGCATCAGCCGGTGAAATATCATGAGCAACTAAAATTGTTAGTTTTTCTTTGTTTTTTACCGCAATTTGGTTTGAGTGACCTAAAAGAATTTTAATGACTCTTTCAACTACCTGTATAACATCTTGTTTTCTTTCTCTTAGATATTGATCCTCGATTTGATCGAATTGATTAACAACACTATCCATTTGTTTCTTGATTGCCCACTCTGCATTACATTTTTCATTTTCAATAATAGATTTCGGTAACACAGATAACGACTTGTCATTGAGTATCATTATATGTGTATCAATAAATGCACCTAATTCTCCCGGAGAATCAGAGGGAAGTTGTAATTTTATTTTATTAAGTTCTGCCCTGACAGCAGCAATAGCATCTTCAAATCTTTTAACTTCATGAGGAATATTTTTTATATCAATATCGTATTGAACGACTTCAAGCAGAGCGTTAGAAATTAAGTGTGCTTTGCCTATAGCAATGCCATTCGAAACACCTATGCCATGAAGACTAAATGGAGTCATATGGCATTATTCTCCTTCACCAAAATAGTCATTAATAAGATTGACAATAGAATTGAAAGCTTCTTTTTCATCAGAGCCCTCGGTTGTGATTATGACCTCCGAGCCTTGGCTCGCTGCTAGCATCATTACACCCATAATACTTTTAGCATTTACTTTTTTATTGCTTTTCTCAATCCATATATCAGATTGAAATTGATTGGCTACCTGAGTTAACTTTGCAGAAGCTCTTGCGTGTAGACCTAGTTTGTTAATTATTTTGATAGAGGCTGTTAACATGATTCATTAGGTTGGATATGAATAATGCCATCCTGCGCACCTTCAATGGCTTTAGCAATAAGAGCTTCAAAAGATTCATGGCGATAGCTAATGCTTCGTATGAGCATTGATAAATTCACACCTGCAATTGCATTTACTTTACCCGGCTCAATTATTTTTGTAATGATATTGCAAGGGGTTGCTCCAAAAATATCTGTAAGAATGAGAACGCCTTTGCCTTGATCTAAGAGATTAATTTTCTCAGAAATTTCTTTATACATATTGTCATGTGCACAATCATTTTCAATTGTAAGCGAGTCAAGAAATTTTGGTTTTTCTCCAAGAACATGGGTCGCACATTCAATCAGGGATTTTCCAAGTTCACCGTGAGTAATAAGGAGGATGCCAATCATAAGTGTCTTAATGGTTAATATCTCTATGGCGAATAATTACCTGAGATTTTGGGTTGAAGAAGTTAGTGAAAAGTTTATTTGCAATATAAACAGAACGATGTTTGCCGCCCGTACAGCCAATCGCTATATGCAGAGAATGTCTTTGGTCTTTTTTAAAAGCATTTAGCCATTCGTTTACAAAGTGATTGATATCTTGATACATTTTATCAACTTCTTTATAGCCTTGAAAAAAATCTGCAACAGGATTATCTAGGCCAGTTAAATTTTTAAGCTTTGATTCGTAGTGTGGATTTGGAAGACAGCGTACATCAAATATAAAATCTGCATCTAGAGGGATGCCAAATTTGTATCCGAACGAACTAAATTGCAGAGCAAGATGATCCTCTTTTAATTCAATTAATTCACTCAATGCAGTCTTAAGTGCATTCACCGACATATTGCTTGTATCAATTTTATATCCAATCTCAGCAAGAGGCGCTAACATAGAACGCTCTTTTTCTATGGTTTCAGAAAGAGATAGCTTTTCATTAGCGAGTGGATGTCTTCGTCTAGTTTCACCAAAACGCCTGACAATAGATTCAGTGGATGATTCTAGATAAATTAATTTCGTTTTAATCGATAAAGACTCAATTTCTCTAATGACGAAAGGTAATTTTTCAATATTGATACTTCTGATATCAACGCTAATGGCAACTTTATCTTGATGTTCATGATTAAGATGTTGGGAAATATTTGATAAAAGGGTAACAGGTAAATTATCAATACAGTAAAAATCATTATCTTCCAGGGCGTTTAAGGCAATACTTTTGCCTGAACCTGATAATCCCGAAATAATAATAACATCCATAATTAATGATCCAAACTTAATTGCAGATTAAGTTTCTCTGACAAATTATGGATTGTATTTGATCCCTTTTGAAGCAATATATAATTTTTTACAGCGGTTTCAATCAATAGACTTACGTGTCTTATTTCGGTTACAGGGAGTTCAATTTTAGGAATATAAATATCAAAAAGTCTAAAAGAATCTAAAGTCATTTCAAGTCTTGAACAATCCATTTCTTTTTGGAATGCTTTTAACTCAACTACTAAAAAAAGTTTTTTCTTCGAAGTCACACTTTTATAACCAAATAATTTTTTAATATCAATAATGCCTAGACCGCGAACTTCCATTAGGTTTTTTAAAAGTGAGGGCGGCTGACCTATAAGGGTATTTTGATTACTTTTATAAAATGCGACGCTATCGTCGGCAATAAGCTTGTGACCTTTAGAAATTAAATCAAGTGCCACCTCACTTTTGCCAACACCTGAATTTCCAATAATTAAAACCCCTTTACCTTTAATATCAACAAACACACCGTGTATATGACTTGTAACTCCAGGTTCTTTGAATTTTAACGAAATGAAATTTAAGAGCTTTGATAAATACATCATTCAATCGATTGATGTTTTAAGCCACCTTGAACACGGTGATGGTCTTTATGAACTTCTTTATATTTGATAACTTGGCGATCTAATTTGCCGGATAGTAAGTCAATGGCAGTATACATACTTTCGCCTCTGCATTCAGCGTGGATATCACTCTTAGGTAGATGAATGGTAGCTTCGGCAATATGCTAATGCCTTGATTCTTTAATAATAAGACAATTTCATTATCTGAAAGTGGTTTTTTCGGATCTTCTTGTTTAATGACTTCTTTAATTTTAGCCCTAATTGCGGTAGATGCAAGTTCATTCCCTGATGCGCTATCAATTGAGCTGCCGAAGAAAAATTTGAGCTCATAAATACCACGGGGCGTATTAATATATTTATTTGATGTAACCCGGGAAATCGTGGATTCATGAAGGCCTACCTCTTCAGCAATCTCTCTTAAAACAAGAGGCTTCATCATAGATTCGCCATGTTCTAAAAAATCTTTTTGATGTCTCATAATTGCTTCAGAGACCTTAAGGATTGTGATAAAGCGCTGTTGAATATTTTTTACAATCCACTTGGCTTCCTGAATTTGACTTGATAAATGATGAGATACATCATTTTGTGAATTTTTTATTAAGTCTCGATAAATATGATTTAAGCGGAGCTTTGGGATAGCTTGCTCATTTAATGAAACTTGCCATTTAGCTTTAACTTTTTTGACATTCACTTCATGCTGAATGAAATGGTGGCTTTCAATAGTGGAAAATATATT